>JAPUIL010000001.1 GCA_027297085.1 Verrucomicrobiota bacterium
AGGAGTGAGCTTGCTCGCGATCACCTATCAGAGAAGCATAAAAGCAGGAGGACGATTGCGCTTTTATTCTAGCTCCTAACTTCTAACCCAACCCTTCGCACAGCATAAAAACCTCTCAATCAGGATCGTTTATGAAAAGAATGGCACTAAACAGGTATGGAAATTTCATACTGGCCGGAGCGAACCATAAAGCTTACCGAGTCATTTCTGAGACTCAATCCAGTTACATTGTGCGTTTCCTCTAACTCTTCCGAGTTCACCCTGCAGCTGGAATATCGTCCTGATGGCAATGTTACTTTGGCGGAGGTATTAGCCGGAATCGACAATTCCAAATAAAACGTTCCATTCGAAATCTTCCAAAAAGACTTTAGCCAGCCATAGGGCGTTTTCAATTCCCCTTTCGCAAAGGATAATCCACCACCCGGTTGAGGTTTTATGACACTTCTTTCGAAACCCGGAAAAGACGGATCCGAATCAATTCCGGCAACCGTGGCATACAACCACTGACCGATCGCACCATAGGCATAATGATTGAAGGAGTTCATAGATACATCCCCGAATCCTGATTCCCGGGTCCAACTGTTCCATCGCTCCCACATAGTAGTTGCACCATTCTCCACCGTATACAACCAACTGGGATAAGTCCTTTGCATCAAAAGCCGATAAGCAACATCTGTTCTCCCAAAGCGCGACAAGACTGGACACAATAAAGGCGTACCCACGAATCCGGTACTTAAATGATCGTCCGATTCTTCAACAAGTTGAACCAACCGATCTATAGCCCAACTCTGTTTTGACTCGGGGAGCAGGTCAAATGCAAGTGCGAGAAGATAACCCGTTTGTGTATCGCCTGCTAACCGGCCTGAATCGTCGGCATACTTACAATTGAAGGCTTCTTTCGTCTCCTTCTGCAGCTTCGAGTAAAATTCAACTTCTTCTCCCTTGCCTAACACCTGAGCCACTTTCGCAACAAGGCCGGCAGTATATGAAAAATAGGCAGTACCGATCAAGCCACAGGGAGTTAGTGCAAGACCCGGCTCCACCGCATCCGTTGCCAGCCAGTCTCCATAATTGGTTTCCGGACGGATGAAATTTTCGCTTGTAGACGTTTGAAACATAACCCACCGGGTCATCAATTTCCAAGACAAGTCGAGCACCCGTTTATCGCCATAACGCTGATAAATAACCCAAGGGCAAATAACGGCTGCATCCGCCCAGGCTGCATTTCCTTGCTGCTTTCGGCATTCATCTTGAATTTCGTGGTCCATCTGCCTGGATGTAGTCAGCACAGCAGGAACCACATCCGTCACAGCTCCGTTCGATAACTGGGCCAGTGCCATATCAATCAACCATCGACTGAAGAAAGCAGCGCAATCAAAGTTGAAACAAGCGGTGGTGATAAATACCTGGGCATCTCCAGTCCAACCCAGCCGTTCATCCCGTTGCGGACAATCGGTTGGAATATCGAGGAAATTCCCTTTCTGCCCCCAAACGATGTTACTTTGCAACTGATTTACTAATGGGTCTGAACACTCAAATACCCCGGTTGGCTCCATAGCTGTGTGCAGAACTAATCCGGTAAAACAATTTTCAGTTAGCTCCCCGGGATAACCGCTAATCTCAACGTATCGATAGCCGTGAAAAGTAAACCGAGCTTGGTAAACTTCCTCCTCCTCGCCCCGGCAATGATAAGTATCGGTTGCTCGTGCTTTTCTCAGATTCTCAGTATACAGCTTGCCATCAGCCTGAAGCATTTCTCCAAACCGCAGCTCTATTTTTTGTCCGGCCTCAGCCCCGGCTACACGAAGACGATATTGGCCGACCATATTTTGCCCAAGATCCAGGATCCATTGCCCCGGATTAATCTCCGTAATGGAAACAGGGGTACGCTCATCGATGACCCGAACAGGCGGAAGGGACTTACCAACCAGCTTTCCTTCGTAGGTTTCCAGAACTTCGGCAGATGCCCAACTTGAATCATCGAAAGAAAACAGCGTCCAACCCTTCATTTCACGCTGAGCATCGTATATCTCTCCATGATATAAATCGGATTCCAAAATAGGACCGTGGCTCATCTTCCAGGAATCATCCGTGGCAAATACTTCCGTCGATCCGTCCGAATAGTCTGCTACGATTTGAGCCAACAAAGACGCCTCATTTCCATAGTGGGCGCGTTGATTCTGAAATAACAAATGACCACAATACCAGCCATCTCCCAGAATGATTCCCATCGCGTTGTTTCCTTCGATCACCCTATTGGAAATATCGTAGACGCAATACTCAAGACGGTGATCATACTCAGTCCAACCCGGAGTAAAGTAATCATTCCCAACTCGCTCACCATTCACGTAGGACTCAAATAATCCTCGGGCGCTAACATACAAACGACAGCGTTTGAATTCTTTACGAAGATGAAACTCTCGCCGTAAAAACGGACAAGGAGGAGAAGAATCCGGCACAAAATTTCTTTGTCCAATCCATTGACCCTTCCAATCCGATTGATCGAGCAGACCCATTTCCCATTTGGCACACTTGCTCCATCGTGATGCTTTCTCTCTTTCATCCCAGATTCGCACCCGCCAAAAAGCTTGCTGTCGGGATACCAACACGCTGCCTCCATAAGGAACTAAAACCGACTGACGCGACTCAAACTTGCCCGAATCCCAGAGGTCCGGGTTTTCAGCTTCTAGCAACTTAGGATTGGAAGCTACCTGAATTCGATAAGCCGTCTGCCAGACTTCCTGCCGGTCATCTTTGAGCACCCATGATAACCGCGGTTGAGGGGACTCAATGCCGAGAGGGTTTTTAAGCTGTTCGCAGCGCAGGTGGGATAATCTGCCAATAGTATTCACGAGTGTCTCAATAGTTCAATTATCTCAAGTAATGTATTTTCGACAATCAATTCTAAATGCATGGAAAGATTCTCACAGGTAGTATAAGCTACGCCATCGTCTCGGATGAATATTTATAATATCGGTTTGGCCCTAGACAATTCACCGAGAATTAAAAACCGCAATCCAGTTTGACCTTATGAATTGAGGGATATAGATATGAGTTTATCCATCAAAGAGCTTCACTCATGAAAACCATCCTACTCGCAGTTGCACTGCTGATTTTACTTTCTCAAACGTGCATCGCCAAAGCTGACAATGCCCTTCGCATACAACCCTACAAAGCCAATCCTCATTACTGGCAGTATAAGGGAGAACCGGTTTTATTGTTGGGCGGTACCAAAGACGATAGCTTGTTTCAGATTCCCGATTTAAAAGAGCATCTAGATCTCTTGGCAAGCGTTGGGGGAAACGTGATCCGGAATACGATGAGCGATCGCAAAGATCACGATTTTGAGATCTATCCGTTTAAACAACTCGATTCCGGAAAATACGATCTCAACCAATGGAACCCGGAGTACTGGGAACGTTTTCGTTCGCTGCTCAGCTTGACGAAGGAAAGGGACATCATCGTGCAAATCGAAGTATGGGACCGCTTCGACTATGGTGATATTCGAGTTCCTCAAAATTGGATACCCAACCCTTGGAATCCGGTGAACAATATTAACTACACCTCAGAAGAAACCGGTTTAGGAGCCAGTTATCCGGACCACCATCCCGCCCGTGATCGGCAACCCTTTTTCCACACCATTCCAACCATGGAAAAATACGATTCTCGTTTGGATGTGGTTCGTTCTTTCCAGGAAGCGTATGTAGCCATGCTGCTTTCCATAAGTCTGGATTTTCCAAATGTGCTTTATTGCATGAACAACGAAACCTCCACCGCAAAGGAATGGGGACAGCACTGGATCGAGTTCATAAAAGCAAAGGCAGAGAAGATGGGTGTCATTGTATTCTGCACTGACATGTTCGACGACTTTCACCAAGGACCAAAATCCGTCAAACTTCCCATAGTTGAAAACAATCCCGGCATCTACGATTTTGTAGATGTATCCCAAGTCAACAGTCGCACTTTCAACGAAGACCATTGGAACAACGTGTACTGGTTCGCGGAAAAGCTCCGGCACATGAATAGGCCGTTAAACAACACCAAGATTTATTCCGACGGTGAAAAGTCCTTTGGCACAGGAACACCTGTCGATGGTGTGGAACGATTCTGGCGAAATCTGATTGCGGGATGTGCGTCCTGCCGTTTTCACCGTCCCGATTCAGGGATTGGGCTCAACCCGATCTCTCAAGCCTGCATCAAAGCTGCGCGCAAAGCGGAAAGTCGAATCAAGTTCTGGGACATGCGGCCTCGTCAGGAACTCTTGAGTAACCGTGAAACCGATGAAGCCTACCTTTCAGCCAACCCGGGCAAAGCTTACCTTCTATACTTTACCGATGGTGGTACTGTGGGACTGGATCTGAAACAACAAGAAGGCTCATTCAGCCTTGAGTGGATCGACGTCTCCACAGGGGAATGGTTTGGTAATCCAAAACGACTGGCCGGGGGACAAACAATCACCGTGGAAGCACCAGGCAACAATGGTTGGGTCGCCTTGATCACCCGTTAATCAAAGCTCAACATAATTAAGGAGTTCAGCTATTCCGCAGCGAAGGCTTCAATCTCAACCTTGAGATCCGGGAATACGAGACGGTTTACTCCCAACAAGGATTGTGGCGGCCGGGTACCAGCCTCTGAAATCCAATCTGCGTATACATCGTAGTTTTCCAGAAAACCATCCACGTCCATAGTAAATAATCGCGACGTTAGAATATTTTTGCGTGTAAATCCTGTTTCGCCGAGAAACGATTCGATGTTGGTCAATGCAAATTGCATCTTCCCTCTTATACCACTTTGTTACCCAGCTCACATCCCGGTATTACTGACGAATGCTATGTAACGACTATCAGGAGACCAGCTGGGAACGTTAATAGTCCCCTGCCCTCCGTACAAGTGAGCAATGGTTTTGGGGAATCCTCCACTTGTGGGCATGAGTTTCAGATTTACGCGTTTGTAAAATGGATGGGATGTTGGATCCATGTCTTCCGGGAAGGCTATATACACAATCCATTTCCCATCGGGTGATATGTGAGGAAACCAATTGTTGAATGAATCGAAAGTAATTTGCTCCTGACCACTGCCATCAGGTTTCATTCTCCAGATCTGCATGGTACCGGTTCGTACGGAATTAAAGTAAATCCATTCACCGTCGGGAGTAAATTCCGAGCCATCGTCCTTGGATTCGTGTTGAGTCAGATTGGTTTCTTTACCACTTGAGACATTGACCGACCAAATATCCCACTGCTCGTCGCGCAGGCCTGTAAAGAGTAGATGAGTGCCATCAGGAGACCAACCATGAAGGTAGGATTGACCATTGGCAGGGTCAGTTATTTGCCTGGGGTTATCAGACCCCTCAATGGGCACCGTGTAGATGGTGGATGCACGCGGCTCCATCACCCTGCTGCTTATCCCCAACTGCTTTCCGTCAAATGAGAGCACATGATCGTTGTTGTTCGCCTTAACAGATCCAGTATTCAACTCACGAATACCTCCATCCTCTAGATCATATTTATATAGCAACCCTTCGGCGTTATAGATAAGATAGCGATTGTCCGGCGTCCAATTGGGAGCCTGCAATGAACGGTTTTCGGAATGTAATATTTTTCGGTGACCTGTATGCACATCCATCACTTCAAGATGACTACCCAAATATTCCTTGTATTTAACCTGGCCTTCAGGTGCAGGAATAACGATTCGCACATTGGAAAAAATCGCCTCCTCAATCACATCCTCCTGGTGGGAGCAGACAAATAGTCCCACATAGGTTTCCTCATTGAGCTCCTGCTCGTGGGTAACCGATTTAAAGGTTTCCCCGAACACGGATGCCGAGAAGGAAAAAGTGTTTCCCCTCCTTTCCAATATTATTTCTGTCGGATGATATACAGGGAATTTCAGCGTCCCTGTAATTTCGCCGTCCTGTTCGCGGTACTGTAAAGCAGTACTTATATCCCCATGCACACAGGCATCGGCATAACGAGAATCTTTTTCCAGGCTATCGCGGGACATGATGCCAATCTTTCGATGGTTCTGGACCCCCTCTCCAACGAACTGAATCGTAGCTCTCATTATGAAATCACCCCGGATTTTTTTCCAGGCAAAGTGGAATTGATCTTCCACGTTCCACATATTCTTTCCAGCACCTTTAATTCGATAGGTCTGCGTCTCCGAATCGTAAGAAGCCGAACCGGCTAACATCGGATCTCCCACATCCTGATGATGATCAAAAATGCCAAGAGGTTTTAAGTCTTCCCCATCAGCTGAAAGCAAAGGAGAGACTGCGGTGATACAAAACAGCGTAATTAATTGAGATAGAGAATTCATTTCATTAGTCCGGGGGAGGTATGGTCATATCGAGGTTGTCAGCCAGAAAAGAGTAAATGTCCGTATGTTCCTCAATGATCATGGAGGTCGGTTTTCCTGAACCATGCCCAGCTCGAGTCTGGATACGGATTAATACCGGATTCTCTCCGGCATGGGCTTCCTGCAATCGCGCGGCAAATTTGAATGAGTGGCCGGGGACCACTCTATCATCCGTATCGGCGGTGGTCACCAAAGTGGCCGGATAATTAACACCGTCCTTGAGATTCTGATACGGAGAATAATCCAGCAAGTATTGAAACATCTCCTTGGAATCGCTTGCCGATCCAAAATCATCGGTCCAGAACCGCCCGGCTGTAAATTTATCAAACCGCAACATATCCATAACCCCAACAGCTGGTAAGGCCGCACCGAACAAATCTGGCCGCTGAGTAATACAGGCACCCACAAGTAATCCACCATTCGAACCACCTTGAATGGCCAGTTTCTCAGGCCGGGAATATCCTTCTTCGTTCAAATACTCAGCCGCCGCAATAAAATCGTCGAACACGTTTTGTTTATTCATCTTCTTCCCGGCTTCATGCCAGGCCTTGCCGTACTCTCCACCACCTCGAATATTGGCTATTGCGTAAATCCCTCCCATTTCCAACCAGGCGATCCTGGATGGGCTGAAGGAAGGGCGGATCGAAATATCAAATCCGCCATAGCCATACAGCAGAGTGGCATGAGAACCATCTAGCTCAATTCCTTTACGGTGGGTGATGAACATGGGAATTTTTGTACCATCCTTTGAAGAATAAAATACCTGCTTCGTAACATACTCGCCGGGGTCAAAGTCAACCGTTGCACTGTCGAGGAGCCGTGTTTCTCTTGTCACAAAATCGTAGCGATAAATTGACGGAGGCACCGCAATGGACTGAAACTTGAAGAAGGTTTCCGTTTCACCACGCCGCCCATCAAAGCCAGATGCAGATCCCACCCCAGGTAACTCGATCTCTCCATCCGGCTGGCCCGCCATGCTAAACACCCGCACTTGAGTAACCACATCTTTTAGATACTGAGCAACTAACCGGTTATTTACCGCGTTGACCGATGTTAACGGCTCTCTCTGTTGCGGAATGATTTCCTTCCAGTGCGCAGAATCGGGCTGCTGCAGGTCAATGGCAATCACCCGGCCTCTCGGTGCATCCAAGTCCGTTTGGAAATACAAAAGCGACCCAAGGTTGTCGATGAATGAATAGTCATTTGAAAATTCGTCAATAAGGTCCACCGGCATGGCATAGGATTCACGAAGGTCTTTCACCAAAATCCTGTATTTAGCATCCGTTCCCACCCAAGCGGTTAGAATTAAATACCGTCCATCATCAGTTACTTCCAGTCCATAACCCCACTCTGGATGATCCGGGCGATAATAAACTACCACATCATCCGCCTGGTTGGTTCCCAGGCGATGATACATAACTTTCATCTCCATATTCAGTGATTGAAATTGGTTGGCCTGGTCGGGATCAGGATATTTTGCGTAGAAGAAACCACTTGAATCCGGAGCCCAAGACACATCGGTAAACTTCAAATATTCGAGCGTTTCTGATAAATCGGTAACGGTCCTAAGATCCCGTATCTTCCACGACCGCCAGTCCGAGCCTGATTCCTGAATACCATAGGCCACATAACGACCATCTTCGCTGAACGCCAATCCGCTCAGTGCCACCGTTCCATCATCCGACCAGGTATTGGGGTCAAATATCACTTCCGATTCCGAATCGAGGGTTGGTTTGCGGTAAAGGACATGCTGGTTCTGAAGACCGTCGTTTTTAAAATAATAATAGGCCCCAGCTCGCTTGAACGGCGTGCCAAGTTTTTCGTAATCCCATAACGAAGTTATTCGCCTCTCAATAGTAGCGCGACCGGGAAGTTTTTCCAGATAGCCAAAGGTCACTTCATTCTGCGCCTCAACCCACTCATAAACGCGGTCCGACTCTCTAACATCTTCCTCAAGCCACCGGTAAGGATCAGAAACGCTAACCCCAAAGTAGTCATCTTCATGATCGATCTTTAATGTTTCCGGATAATCGATGGCAGCCTGAGCCACCATACTGATGGAGAAGTATATTACCAAAACTCCTGCCCACCGATATAATCGGAGGGAGCGTTGAATATTACCGGAAAAGC
>JAPUIL010000010.1 GCA_027297085.1 Verrucomicrobiota bacterium
AAACTTCCAACTTCGCTTCCCTCCTTCCCACTTTGGTCACCAAAAAATGCCCGAGCAATTCGGGGCAAATCTCCAGAACCGAACGGTCAAAAAATGAAGTGGGAATAACCAATGAATCCTTCATGAGGATACCCAGAATGAATCCGTTAAAAACGTTTGTCCTTTGTGTCCAATACGAGAGTCACCGGACCGTCGTTGGTTAATTCTATTTCCATCATGGCCCCAAACTCACCAGTAACCACAGGTGCATCCAGCCTCTCCTTCATCAAAGCCACAAATCGTTCATAGAACGGGACCGCCATGCCGGGAGAAGCGGAACGATTAAAGGATGGTCGCGACCCTTTCCGCACATTGCCAAATAGTGTAAATTGGCTTACAACCACCATAGATCCTTCGACATCGAGAATATCACGATTCATTTTTCCTTCCTCATCTTCAAACACTCGTAGTTGAGGAATCTTGTTTACCAGCCAATTGAGGTCTTCATCGGTATCAGTACGGTCAATACCAAGCAGAACTACCAAACCCTTGGCAATAATTCCTCTAGATTCACCTTCCACACGAACGGACGCACGGGAAACTCGCTGGACAACCGCACGCATGAATCAAGCAACCTTGCTCTTTCGCTTTGATGACTTCTTTTTACGCTTTTTAAGAATGAACTTTACTTCTTTCCGGTTCCGCATCCTCTTGAATTTCGCGCGATCAGATTTGGCTACTATGAATCCCACGCACTTTTTGGCGCCACAGCTACACGGGTGATCTAAAAAATGCTCCAAGGCATACCCATAATCTATGAGGATTTCCTCATCCTTCATTACCGGCTTGCAGGTGTAATAAAAGATGCGGTCATCGATATTATAGGCTTCACAATTTTCTTTGCAGCTATGGTTCGCAAAACGGGCAATATTCTCAGGTATATTTCCGTCAATATCCCATTTCTTGTTGAGATCAAAAATATAAACTGCTCCGACACGTTTATCCTCCGCGGCCATATCCATTTGCTCGAGACCACGGCGCTGAGATTCCTTTTTGGAAATTCGTTCGCCAACGTATTCCATGATTCGCGTGTCTTCTGGAATATACCGTTTCGCAAACACACCTTTGCCGTGAATCCCTGAGTCTTCAACGAACACCCATTTATTGTCAGATTTTTTTTTCTCAGCCATGCCTTCAATCAGTACTCGGACAAAGGCGAGACTTTGTAAACCCATGTTGGCGTGGCAACATTTTTTGAAAGATTCTGAAGCGCGTTTTCTACTCGGACTTTAAATCACGAAGCATGAGAGCTTCCAAAGCTTTCTGTGGAGACAACCCATCATACAGTACTGCGTACACCTGATTGAGAATGGGAACCTCAATCCCCTTCTGTTTACAGAGACTGTGAAATACATGGGTTGCCGTTACGCCTTCGACCACCGTCTTGCGGTGCGCCATCAATTCTTCAAGTCGTTTACCCTCTCCCAACTGCTGCCCGAGAGTGCGGTTACGACTCCACGATCCGTTGCAGGTAGCCACCAAATCTCCAAAACCACTGAGCCCGAAAAAGGTCTTGGCTTCCGCTCCGAGGGCAACCCCCAGGCGAATCATTTCATTGAGAGCGCGGGTCAGGAGAGCTGCCTTAGCGTTGTCGCCAAATTGAAGACCATCCACACAACCGGCGGCAATCGCATAAATGTTTTTCAGACAGCCACCGAGTTCAACTCCAGTCATATCCTCCGAGGTATAGACGCGTAGAAACTGACTGCTCATTGCGGATTGAACGACCGAGACAAATGCATCGCTTTCATTAGCTCCTAGAGTCACGGCAGTTGGCTTTCCCGATGCCACTTCCGCAGCGTTGGATGGCCCCGACAAAACGGCGTGCGGGATGCCGGGCAGCGCATCTTCCACTACCTCACTCGGCCGAAGGTAACTTTCTTCCTCCAGTCCTTTGCACAAGGTGATTACCATCTTCAGGGCATTGGAAGACGAGAGGTGTGCCGAAATACTCTCGCACAAGATTCGCAAGCCCTTACTGGGGCAGGCAAGCACGGCGACATCGGCCTCCATCAGAACCGGTTTTACTTCGCATCCGATCTGCAGATTGAGAGGTAACTCATAGCCTGGCAGATAATCCACATTCTCACGCGAAGAAGATATGTTCAGCGCCATCTCCATTCGTCGAGGCACCAGGGTAACGGAATGTCCTTGGCGGATCAGATGGAGCGCCATGGCGGTTCCCCAGGCACCAGCACCGAGTACGCAGAAATTCATATATGAGAATAGTTAAGGTGGAGGCAGTCTTAGAAGCTATCTTAAAAATCTAAATAACTGAGGGTGCGAGGAGAAAAGATTCGAATCTACTTCTAGGGAAACCGGAACAAACCCTGATAGTCACCCCGATCGAACCATCAGGGATTTCCTTAAAATTGAGTAAAATCATCTTTAAAGCTTTGCGGTGAGTCAGCATCCGTCCTATAAGAATAACCCCATACCAACAATTCAGCTGTCCATTTATTGAAGCCAATATTACATATTCTGCTTAAACCATTTTTCCTGCGTCCGAAGAAAGGCAAGCAGCTTAAATTTTCCAGGATTGGACAGCGTTCCAGGCTCGTTAATCCCCAATTTGTGTCCTTTTTGGAATCGAGCAAATTTCAGAGAATCAGTTTGGACAAGTATGAGCGTAAGTTGCGCCGAAAAACAGTGTGGACTCGCATGTCCATCTTGGTGGGTGTGTTGTTATTCGGTTGGTTAGTCATTGAAAGCGCACAGGCTCTCACTCTCTTTTAGCAACTTGTCTGAGAAGGCACCTCGATTGAGGGTAAACAAAAGTGATACCCGCCTTTGACAATGGCTGGCGGGCTGGCAAACCTAACAGGGTTTTCCACTCGCATCCCAACCCATCTCACTATGTATCCTTCTGACAAGTTTCCCGAGGAATGGCCCGTCAAGGCCTATGATAATCCAGAGTTCCTGCACAGCCCGGAAGCCCGTACCATCCGCGTCAATTGCGAGTTGCTCGAGCCGATGTACAGGTTTCGAAAATACAACATTAAGAATACCATAGTCTTCTTCGGATCCGCTCGTACCAAGGAACCCGAAGCAGCCAAACAGGCGCTTGCTCAACTGAAGGCCGAACTGGATGTCAAGGAGCCCCTCACCGACGAGGAATCCAAATTGCTGAAGCGGGCAACAATCGATGTGAAACAGTCCGTTTTCTATGCAGATTGCCGTGAATTAGCCCACAGAATGGCCCGTTGGGCGGAAAACCTGGGCGATGATTATGACATGCATATCTGCTCCGGTGGAGGACCAGGCATTATGGAAGCAGCTAACCACGGGGCCCATGATGCGGGGGCCGAATCCGTTGGCCTCAATATTTCTTTACCTTTCGAGCAACATTCCAATCCCTACATATCCCCGGAGCTCAACCTGGAGTTTCATTACTTTTTTGTCCGAAAATACTGGTTTCTCTACCTGGCCAAGGCCTTGGTGGCTTTCCCTGGTGGATTTGGGACCATGGACGAGCTGTTTGAAATGCTGACTCTTATCCAAACCGGAAAAGCCGGGAAAGACCTGCCCATTGTGCTTTATGGCAAGGACTATTGGAATCGTCTCTTCGATTTCGAAGCATTGGCTGAATGGGGTTATATCTCCGAAGAGGATTTAGAGCGTTTTGTGATTCTCGACACGGTGGACGCAACTGAGGATTACCTGAAAAACGCTATCAATCTGGAGAGTTTGGTCAAAAATTCCTGACCTAGAATTATTTTCATGCATGGGTTGATAAGTTTACTTCCTTTCCTTCAATAGGTTATATGGAAATGAGCTCCTCCGATACTGAAACCCGGACCGTCCTTATTATAGAAGATAGCAGCGCCGACCGGCTCATGTACCGGAAATTTATCGGCCAGCTCACCGCTTTTAATAAACGATTTTTGGAGGAGGAATCCGGGCTGGCAGGCCTTCAACGCTATTCAGAAGAGACGATTGACTGCATTCTTCTCGATCTGCACTTGCCAGACATGAACGGCGTGGAATTCCTGGGGCAGTTTCGCGAAAAACATGGAGACAATGTGTGCCCTATCATCATGTTGACCGGCCAAGGCAGTGAGGAAGACGCAGTAATGGCCTTAAAGGCCGGAGCTCATGATTACTTGTCCAAGATCCGTCTCACACCGGAGAATCTAAACCGGGCCGTAGAAAACGCCATTGAGAAGGTTAATCTTCACAAACGATTGGAAAATCAGCGCCTCGATCTGAAAGTAAAAAACAATCAACTCCAGGTGATGAAAGATCATCTGGAGAAACTGGTTGAAGAAAGGACTCGAAACTTAATCGTGACCAACGAACGCCTCCTGGTGGAAATTGAGGAACGGCGAAAAGCCGAATCGCAAGTAAGGGAGAGTGCCCGCTTCAACCGTATGATCATGGATGCGGCACCCGCCTTTATCGCTTATGTCGATGAGAACGATTGTTACCGCTTCGCCAACCTCCAATACCAGCGTGTCTTTCGTTGTAAGGAGGAAGATATTTTGGGCATTTCTTTAACCGATCATGTGGGTAATGCATTTGAAGACGAGAGGAACGACGCGTTGCAAGGCAATCCACAGGACTTTGAATACCATCATATCACCTCTGACGGTGATCAGGGATGGTATCATATTCTCCTAACTCCTCACACCAGCCCTTACGGTGAATTACTTGGCTATTTTATGGTAGGAATAGATGTTAGCGAGAAACGTGAAGCCGAAGAGGCCCTCACAACTCAGGCTCAGCTTATCGACCAGAGTCTCAATGCTATTATTTCAACTACGGAAGAGGGTATTATCCGAACCTGGAACGAAGGGGCGGAACGCATTTTCAAAATCCCCTACGAACAGGCTATCGGTCAGCATATCTCTTTTATGTATGCTCCCGGAGACGATCGTTTGTTTGAGAATCAAATTCTTGCACCACTACAGGAAAAGCAACAAATGGAAGCAGACTTGGTATTTATGGACGGTCAGGATGAGCCCGTCCAGGTACATGCCTTGTTCTCTTTGCTGAAGGACATCGACGGAAACCAGCAGGGTATCGTGGGGTATTATCTCGATAATACGGCTCGTCTGAAAACGGAACGCAGCTTGCAGGAATCGGAGGCCAAGTTCTCCGCCTTGTTCCGCGACGCGGCCACCGGGATTATTTTGTCGGACCTCAATGGAAAGATCGCCGACTGCAACTTAGCCTTCGGCGAGATACTGGGACTGAACAAAAAAGATGTGATTGGTAAAACCATCGAGAATTTTTACCTGCCTGGAGAAGAAGAAGAAGAATTTGAATACCTTAACGATTGCCAAAAGGGTAAACGAACATCCTACCAGATTGATAAACAGCTAAAGGCCGAAGACGGCCGTACTATCTGGGGTCGTATAACAACCTCTATGATTCTCGGCCAGGACAGGGAACCGAACTTCATTGTGCGAATGCTGGAAGATATTACCCGGCAAAAAGAGAATGAGGCGTTTATCCAGAAATCTCTGGAAGAAAAACAGGTGCTACTGAGAGAAGTGCACCACCGTGTTAAAAACAACCTGCAAGTTATTCAGAGCCTGTTGCGCATGCAAAGCAGGAAAGCCAAAGATAGCTCTATGGAGCCCCTGCTGCGGGAAAGCCAAAATCGCATCCGTTCCATTGCGCTCATTCACGAACAGCTCTATAAACAGGATGATTTTTCCGAAATTGATTTGGCCAACTACCTTAACCTGCTTTTGAGGCAGGTGTTTCGCACATTTGAACTTGGATCGTTGCGGGTGACCAGCCGTGTCGAATTCAAAAATATCTATTTGAGCCTGAACAAAGCCATTCCCTGTGCCCTTATCATCAACGAATTGGTGACCAATTCCCTTAAATACGCCTTCAATGGAAAAGATACCGGAGAGATTCGTATTCAAGCTGAGCAAGAAAACGGAACCTTGACCTTGGTCGTTCGAGACGACGGTTGTGGAATCGGTGATTCTGTCGATATCGATACGAGTGAAACTCTGGGACTGAAAATCGTCCGCACCCTTACTCGCCAGATCGGAGGTACTTTGGAAATCAGCAATCAGGATGGGACACATTTTAAACTCACATTCGAACCCGGACGGGACCATGATTAATACCTTATTCCTGTTTAAACTTGTTATTCCCCGATGCTTGCGTCGGGGGGTTGGGTGATCTTAGTGCTGAGGAAAAAGACCAGATCGGCAGCAAGCTACCTCCTACATTAGGATATGCGATACGAAGTGTAGGAGGTAGCTTTCCTGCCTTGAGCTTGTCGAAATGGCTGCCGAATAGAATACCAAAGATTTCCTCCCAGTCTTAGCGAAGAAAGGAGAATGATTGGTTGTAAGTGAATAATTGGCGCATTGTTTCCAATTCAGATACCCCGATGCTTGCATCGGGGAGTTTAAATGAGTAAGGTATATGGTTGAATTCGACCCATTTTTAGAGTTTTATCAAAGGATCAAAATTTCGAACAACAAGTAGCAGTAAAAACCCAAACTTCTTTATCTCATGAGTAATGCAAAAATCCTAATTGTCGAAGATGAAGGAATTACGGCTGAGGACATCAAGGACTGCTTGACTAGCCTGAATTATGACGTGCTTTGCATCTGCAGTACCGGGGAAGACGCCATCGAAAAAGTGCGTGAACTTGCGCCTGATTTGGTGCTTATGGATATTATGCTGGCTGGGGTGGTCGACGGTATTCAGTCCGCTGAGATTATTCGCGAGCAATATGGCACACCGGTGGTTTATTTAACGGCTTATACCGATCCCCAGACGTTGGACCGGGCCAAAATCACTGACCCCTATGGCTACGTTTTAAAACCGTTCGATCAGCGCGACCTGCAAATAGCCGTGGAGATCGCCTTGCACAAACACAGTTTACAGAGCAAAATTGCGGAAAGTCAGCGTTGGCTATCGACCACGGTAGCCAGTGTGCACGACGCGTTGATCGCGGTGGATTCGTCCTACCGCATTATTACGATGAACCAGTCTGCCGAACAACTGACTGGTTGGAAGGAAGCCGATGCGCATGGACGTATTTTTACGCAGGTTTATACATCCTGCGATGCACACACAGGCGAGGATCTACCCACCCCCATTCATTTGGCGTTGGAATCAGGGGAAACGGTTACGCGCAATGGGGAGGCCTTACTCATTGCCCGAGGAGGACATGTCTATCCAGTGGATGAAACAGCCTCGTTGATCGTCGACGAAATCCGAGGCGTACAAGGAGCCGTTTTGGTTTTCCGCGATGCCAGCCAAAGACTGGAAAACGAGAACAAATACCGCGATGACCTGGTGCCGGCGGTGCTGGATTCAATTGCAGCGATGCTCGTTGTTACCGATGCCGAAGGAAAAATCATCCGGCTGAACGAAAAGGCCCGACGGGTAACCGGCCTTGAGGAAGAAGAAGTTAAGGACAAATACTTCTGGGATCTTTGTAGCAACCAAGAGGACACAGATCATACTTCGAATTCGTTTAAGAATATAAACGGCGTTAAAAACGAAATGAGTTTCGACTGCAGCTGGAGCACAAAATCTGAGGGCGACCTTAAAATCCGTTGGTGCAACTCAGCCATTCGCGAAGGTTCAGACGAAATCAGCTATATCCTCTGCACGGGCGTGGGACTGTAGACGTCCTTATAGACGTGCGAGGAAAAGCGTCCTTGAAAAGTATAGCGGAAGGACGAATAAAAATCTTACTTTTACTCCTGCACGTCTGCAAAAGGACTGCTTACTACGGTAGCAATTCAACTGATCGGCCTCCGAGTCGCGAGCATGCTTGCTCCAACACTTCGAATCGAACATGCCGGGTAGAAGTAGGGACCGATCGCCGAGCGGTCCGTCTTTTCATAGATTCACTACCTAATCTTACCTCTACCCTTATTTTTCACTCTTTCATACGCCGCCCAGGCTGCCCCAATGATCCCCGCCTCATTTTTAAGGGAGGCCATTCGAACAGGGGTTTTCAACTTCAGGTAAGGTACAAATTGTTCGGGTGTCTTCGATATCCCACCTCCTATCACGAATTGATCCGGATGAAACAGATAATCAAGGTATTCAAGGTAGGTATTAAAACGTCCGGCCCAGGTTTTCCAGGTCAGGTGATTTCGCTTTCTGGCTTCATTTGAACAGTAACACTCTGAATATCCCATTTTTTTCAGATATAGGTGGCCCAATTCTGTATTGGGAACCAGGTGGCCATCAATGAGTAGAGCAGTGCCCAATCCGGTGCCGACTGTGATAAATATTACCATCCCTGAGTTAAGATTTCTTCTACCATATTTAAGTTCAGCCAAAGCTGCAGCATCGGCATCATTTAATACGATAGTTGGTCGACCTGTCGCTCTAGAAATCACTTTGACTGCATCGGTCCCAACCCAGGAATTTGATATATTGGTCGCGGTAAGGGCCTTGTTCTTTTTGATCACCGCAGGGAAGCCGACACCAATGCTTCCGTTCCATGTGAATTCGCCTGAAATTTTGGCGATAGTGTTTGCGATTGCTTTGGGAGTTGCAGGTTGAGGAGTCTCGTATCGAATCCGATCGGTCACCAGCTTTCCGGTCTTGATATTGACCACGGCTCCTTTGATGCCCGAGCCTCCAACATCGATTCCTAATACTTTCATAGATCAATAAACATGAGCCGCTTTTATGTCGGAATCGCCCATCTGAAAGCAACCCAAGAAAGAAATTAAAAAAAACGGCCCCTTTCGAAGGCGATTTTAACAAGCTCATTTATGAGCCCGGCAGGGAAGAGTTACTTGTGGGAAACAATTTCGTTCTGGTTAACCAGATCGACTAACCCGACCCCCGCCAGACCCGAAAATACCATAAGGTAAAAACCTGTCATCAGGTATGTATTGCTAAGGACCGTTACGCCCTCCAGATTTACAAAGCCAATTCCAAAAAGGGAAACTGTTGATACTAAAATAATGGAAATAAATAATTTTGTCATTGTGTTTTTTGGTTTTAGATTTGTTTAGAAAACACAACGCTGACTGAAGAAGTCGCAGAAAGTTTTATAAGATAAATATCACAAGTGTCTTTCTGTTTTTTTAAAAAGGATTGCCCAATACCAAATTGCTTATTTTCATTCACCCTATGGATCCAAACGGACTGCGGGACACATTGTTAAATTTTGCGGCTGTCACCGAAGAAGAACCGTTTGGACCGGACGTGGTAGTATACAAGGTATTGGGGAAAATGTTTGCGCTCAGTGCCTACGAATCTCCCCTCACCGTGAATTTAAAATGCGAGCCTGAGCACGCCCTTGAACTTCGCAATCAATACGAAACAGTCAACCCGGGGTTTCACATGAACAAGAAGCATTGGAATACCGTGACCGTCGACGGAAGTATTCCTAACGACGTTTTGCTCGGAATGATCAAGCACTCATACCACCAAGTGGTAAAAGGGATGACAAAAAAGGATCAGGCAAAAGTAAAAGCACAGACCACAACCGGCCAAGATTCTCAAAAGGATTGGCATGAAGAATTTTTGCGTGATATTTCCCGATAGTTCCCATAAACCTATAGGAGATTTTCAGGGATTTCCCTATTTCATTCTTTTAAGAGCTATGCTTTACTATTCGGACTCTCTGATTCAATTCTACAAACTATGATCCAGACGGTAAAAACGCAGGACGGAAAGCTAGCCATCATCGCAAGAATGGGCATTAAGTACATCCCCTTCGAATTGGACGACATAGCGCAGGATTGGGCACGGCAACAGTCAAAAAAAGAAAACCTCACGGCGGTTGACCTTGTTACCATGGTATTAAGTGGCCGTGCAAAAGCAGCAAATCCATCTGCTCATACACGTGTCCTCAAGCGCATTGAAGAAGAACAACAGTTGCCTTTGGAGTTGGATTTCACTCAATCCTTTCTCTGTTGCGAGGATACAGGTCAGGAAAACAACCTCTGCCTTTGCCTCATTCACCAAGGCAAGGACTACGATTTAAAATTATTAACTGATTCTGCTTCCAATAAGCATCCAGTTGAAAAACAAATCCCCATCACAGAACTCTCGTTAAATCTGTTTAAAGAAATCATGGAAACCGGAAACTTCAGCCAGGCCCACCCTACCGTAAAACGCCTCAAGCATTGGTTCGCCGGAAGAATGGAACTCTGGGGATTAGCATACGGCTAAAAAGGTTGAAGGAAAAAACTGTAGGAGCGAGCTTGCTCGCGAATCGATCAATTCCATAACTCCCACTTCAAAATAGGACGAGAAGTAGGATTTCAAAATTTACTTTTAACTATTCCAATCCTCCAGCCACTTCTCCAAATCACGACGATCTTTCTTCGTCGGACGTCCCGATCCTCTATCTCGCTCAACAATGGATTGAGCCAATGTCTGCTTCTTCAGCTTATCGTATTCAGATTCTGGAGTCAGGTCCTCATAGTGCTGGATAGCAAGCGGTGCCCCCACTCGTTTAGGTAGTAATGCGACTACTTTCAGTGTTCGCTTCAGTCGTGGGTATTCAATTGTAATTTCACTACCTACACGCACTGGAGAAGCCGGCTTGATAATATGCCCATTCATTCGCACATGGGACGCCTTACAAGCCGCAACCGATTTGGAACGTGTCCTGTAAGCGCGGATACACCAAAGCCACTTGTCGATGCGCATGGATTCGTTTTCAACAGGAAGTGTCATTTGCCAAACACAAGATTAACTACCTCCGGACATAGCGTTCCGATTCCCGCTTTCAACAAAGAACTCAGAGTAAACTCTTCACCCAGCAATCCGTTATCCATTAGTGGATCCAAAAGTACATTTTTTTCCAAATACACTTTTTCGATCAATCCTTTTTTCACTTCAAACACAAGACGATCTTCCTTCACCGGTAATCGGAATTTAAACTTCGGAGTTCTACCTATATTCCATTCCCATCGACTGAATTGGGCGTGCACCAGCTCTTGAACTACCTTGCTGGCTGCCTTAGGGACACTCGACGTACCTTCACCTCCAAAACTGTCAACCAGGAATTCCACCCAACGCGACTGAAAGACTTCCACGTCATCCGCATTTTCAAATTCCTCAAACAGATTTGTCACTGGGCCCCTTTGCGACGAAATACCGCGACCATCCACCAAACCACCAACAGGGGTGAGACACGCATCTAGCACAGCCAAATCACTGGAATAAAGCAAAGTAGCATGATGAAGAAACCGTCCCAGCTTCAATGCCTGTGCCGAACCTGAAATTTTCTTACCTTTCACCTCCAGCCCGTTCCGTCCGTCTCTTTCAGCTATCAGTCCCCAAGATTTTAGAAACTGAATAGGAGGCTCCGTCCAACGCGCGTACAAATTTTCGGCAATGTTCTTTCGAACGCCAAAGAACGCCGTGTTAATATTACCCAAGTCATGATATACGGTTCCGCCTCCACTGATTCGTCTCAAAACCGGCAAACCCTGATCCTTGCAGAATCTAACATCCACCTCCAGATATGGATTCTGATTCTTACCAACCACCACACACGGCTCATTCCGATAAACCAGACACCCTTCCCCCTCATATTGATTAAGGAAAAACGACTCCAACCCCATATTCAAAGCTGGATCCGTCACCGGACTAACAAACACTTCCATCACCCCCAATTCGATTCCACCGAAGACTCAGGATCAAGATTCAAGTACCACAATCCCAATTCAGCTTCCGCTCACGCCTTCATTCCCCTGTCCTGGTCTTGCTATGATTTTATACTCTCTCTGCCTTCTACCTTCTGCCTTCATCAATAATCCCCCCCCGTCAAACTATGAAGCACCGAATCCTGCCAATCCACCAGCTGCTTCTCAAGGATTTCGACAATGGCTGGCAGATCTTGGGCCAGATCATGTTCTTCGTACGGATCCAGACGCAGGTCGAAAAGTTCACGTGCCGGCTCGCCGCTCCTTTCACCATCAATCACGAGTTTGTAACGCGAGCTGGTAATAGCCCGGGGACCTTCATAATCCTGCTTGGCAATTTTTGGGTGTTTTAGATTGCGGAAGGTGCGTGTATAGACGCCGTTCATCTGTTTAAGAAGCGGAGTGGTTCCCGCCTGAAGCTCAGGTTCAATATAGGGTTCGCGACCGCTGTTTTCTTCTGGTCCAGTATTGTAGTTCCAAAAGCAGATAGGCTCCGGCCTCTCGGTCATTTCTCCATTCAGGAGAGGTTCAAGACTGACGCCGTCAATAGGAACGCCTGGAAGTGACTGGTCCGCCAGGTCACACAGCGTCGGTAAAATATCACTGGTAACCGTGTTCACATCCGAAATACGCGGTTCCGGAATGCGCGCCGGCCATTCGATAATTCCGGGCACGCGAATGCCGCCCTCGTATACATTGCCTTTCAGACCCCGGAAAGGGTTGGTTACATTGGCACTGGAAGGGACACCATTGTCGCCACAATACCAGACGATGGTGTTCTCGCGAAGGTTCGCGTCGTCGAGGTAATCGCGTAATTTTCCAATCGCACGATCCATGGCGGTGATTTCTGCGTAACGTTCCTGAAGCACCTCATTGAGAGGGCGTGTGACTCTGAGCCCGGTCTCGATACTGGTTAAAGCAACCGTCTGTTCCTTATATTTTTCCGGCAAATTCGCGTAGAGGGCTAGGTCCTTCTTTAGGCCTATGTAAGGCTCGTGAGGTGAACCGAACCAGACAACCGCCATAAACGATTTCTTTTTTTGCTTCGCTTCCTTGATAAAGCGAATCGTTTCATCAATCACAATCTCCGAACTTTCGCCTTCATACTTTTTGGGAGGTCCACCGTTGCGAGAGAATATGGGATTCATATCAAAGAAATTATCGTGTGACAGCCACTCGTCGAAACCCATCGCGCCCGGGTTGGTCGGAGAATCGGCCTTCACTGGCCCCACGTGCCATTTTCCGAAATGAGCGGTGGCATAACCCGCTTGTTTCATGATGTGTCCTATGGTGATCTCCTCGGGCCGGATGGACCAATTGGGAGTAAAAGTACCGTAACGGTTCGGGTGGCGGCCCGTGAGAAAGCTGCCCCGTGTGGGGGAGCAGACCGGGGCACCTGAATAAAAGCGATCCAGCCGAAGGCCGAAAGCCGCCATTTCGTCGAGGACAGGGGTGACCAGGTGAGGGTGGCCATTGTAGGCCGTCTCATCCCACCCATGATCATCACCCATGAGGAGGATAATATTCGGTGGTTCCGCGGCAGTCAGAGCACCGCCAAGCACCGCCAGTGCGCAAGCCAGTTTAAGCGTGGAAATAAAACCGCGTTTTGGGTTCGTCCAGAAATTCCAGAAAGGTTTTGGGAAATGCACAGTGATTGAGTCCATGAGAATTACAGTGGTTGAGGACTTAACATCGTAGGAAATGCCCCCCCGGACTCAAGCTCAGATATCTAAAGAAGCTTGCACGGCCAAAATGCGAAAAAGCTCTTATGAATATTAACGCCAACGGCCGTGTACCCGTTTTCCTTAATCCATTGCCATTACTAGGGAATGATGTATTCAAGGACACATTACATCTCAGGATGAACCTGTATTCCTCATGAAACACATTACTACACTATGCGGCCTAATCGTTCTGATAGCAGGTGTAGGAACTGTCATGGCGCAGCAGGTGGCGGATTTAAGTTACCGTCCACCGATTCCTCACCCAGCCTATCCAACAGAGAAAGGACCCCGGATTGGCATTGATGAAGCGCACAACAATTTTCACACCGCCAATGGACGTTATAAGCCCTTTGCCGAGTTACTACGGCGTGATGGATATCGGGTAGGCCGATTACGCAAATCGCTGTCTGCAAAGTCCTTGGAGGATGTAGATGTGGTTGTCATCGCCAACCCACTTCACAAGCAGAACAATAACAACTGGAAGCTTCCGACACCTTCAGCTTTTTCAAAAGAGGAGATCGCTGCACTTCATACCTGGGTAGAAGAAGGAGGTTCGCTCTTTCTGATTGCGGATCACATGCCATTTCCTGGTGGAGCCCGGCGACCTGGCGAAGGTGTTCGGGATAACTTTCAGCAACGGTTTTGCCAGACCGGGAAATTACCGGCAAGGAAGCCCAGACAAATTTGGGCCAAAAACCGGACTAATTAAAAGCGTCGTTACTCAAGGACGAGAAGAAGGCGAGCAGGTAACAGAAATCGTGACCTTTACCGGTTCAGCGTTCAAACCACCGAAAGGAGCCATCCCGGTCCTGGTGTTTGGCACCAAATCGATATCGCTTGAGCCGCAAAGAGCATGGCAGTTCAATAACAAGACACGTGAGGTGCCGATTGATGGATGGTGTCAGGGTGCCATCTTTAAGGTCGGCGACGGTCGTGTAGCGGTATTTGGTGAGGCCGCTATGTTTACCGCTCAACTGGCAGGAGGTACACAACGTCGAATGGGCATGAGTGCTCATTATGCCAAACAGAACTACCAGTTGCTCCTGAACGTGATGCACTGGCTCAGCGGGTTGCCGGAAATGTCGGAATAAGGAATTTTCTCATTTAATGTCGCAATAACCTAAGCTATAGTCCATTTTGCATTTGTTGTGATCGGCGCTGCGAGGACGCAGCCGTCCTACCCAAATGGTCCACATGGGTACGGCCATCGTGTCCCCGCGATGCCGCCGGATGTTTTTAAAACGATTATTTCTATTTTAATGCACGAATGAATTCCGTACCTCACTTCTTCTTGCTGATTGCTACATTAGTTTTCCCCACCCAGTCCAGCCAAGCTGAGGAAGGGGCGACTAAAACCGAAGCCTTTTCGCTTGAATGGTCACAGTTTCGAGGGCCGCAAGCTAGTGGATTGAATACAAGCCAGCCTACCCCCATCGAATGGAATGTAGATACTGGAAAAAATATCCTCTGGAAAATCCCGATTCCAGGTCTGGCTCACTCGGCCCCTATTATTTGGGGGGATCGCATTTACGTAACCACAGCGGTGGGTCCGGGCGAAGCGGAGCTGAAAGTCGGTTTGTACGGGAACATTGGAGCCGCTGAAGATCAGGGGTTTCATCAATGGCGCCTGCTTGCCTTTGATAGGGAAACCGGAAATCTCATTTTCGATAGACTGGTTCACGAAGGCATTCCTCGCAGTTTGCGACATACCAAGGGGACCCATTGTAATTCGACTCCGGTTACCAATGGAGAGTATATCGTGGCCATATTTGGTTCGGAGGGACTTTTTTGTTTCGATAAAAACGGCTCCCTTTTATGGAAAAAAGACCTGGGAGAAATGGATGCCGGGTATTTCAAGGTTCCTACGGCTCAATGGGGCTTTGCCGGCTCACCAGTCATTCACCAGGAAAAAGTCGTGGTGCAATGCGATGTACAGAAGGAATCGTTTCTGGCTGTTTTTGATTTGGTGAGCGGAAAAGAAATCTGGCGAACCGCGCGCGACGATGTTCCGACCTGGAGCACTCCCACTGTAGTTGAATTTTCAGGACAGACTCAGATTCTGGTAAATGGCTGGCATCACATTGGGGCTTACGACTTCCACACCGGACAGGAAATCTGGCAACTGGATGGTGGCGGCGATATACCTGTACCCACTCCCATCCTCGGAGATGGATTGGCTTATTTCACAAGTGCTCATGGAGTTTTTCGACCCATACGGGGCATTCGCCTGAATGCGACTGGAGACATTACACCACCCGATATTAAAGACACAAACGAAGCCATTGCCTGGGTCCACCATCGCAGGGGTAACTATATGCAAACACCCATCCTGATCGGCGAGAATCTATTTGGTTGTGACGATCGAGGCGCGCTCACCTGCTTCGACGCAGGTACCGGCGAAATCCGCTTCAGTGAACGTCTGCCTGGCGGAGGTTTCACCGCATCTCCGGTATCGGACGGCAGGAGCCTTTATATTACCAGTGAGACGGGAAAAGTATGGGTCGTTCAAGTGGGAACCGACTATACCGTCCTGGCCACGAATGAATTACAGGACAATTGCCTGGCCACCCCGGCTATAGCCAAGGGAGTACTTTACTTCAGAACCCAACATTCGCTGATCGCTATTAGTGAATCGTAATGAGGGGAGATTTTGGTATCAGGTGTCAGTGTCGAAAATCGGAAGGTGTTTCTCGGATTAATAGGTAGGAACAAATTTTTTCGCGACCTCGTAAATCATAGAGTCGCGAATAAATTTGTCTCCTACATTGTCACTGAATTTGTGGAACCAATCCTTAACCACTTTCAACCAAACAACTGCGCCACCGGCATTCCGCCATCCGAAATGGGGACCGGGCGATCTTCGTCGTATAGTTCTTTGGTTGGATCGATCTTCAGACTGCAGAAAATGGTAGCAAACAGGTCAGGAACCGATACGGGCGTGTGGACAATTTCTTTCCCAAGCTCATCGGTTTCTCCCACCGCTCCGCCGTGGTTGAGTCCACCACCGGCCAGCACTATGCTGAATGCTTTGGAGTAGTGACCACGGCCACCTGCCGCATCAAACTCGGGCGGACGCCCGAATTCTGTCCCGATAATAACGAGGGTGCGGTCCAACAAGTTGTGTGCTTCAAGATCCAGTGTTAAGGATGCGAAGGCATGATCCAGCTCTCTTATCAGTCCGTGCTGTTTCAGTTGGCCTTCTTTGTGCGTGTCCCAGCCTGTGCCATTGATAAAATTAAGGTTGTGCGACACTTCTACAAAACGCACCCCTGATTGCACAAGACGCCTCGCCAGCAGACAGCGCTGGCCGAATTCACCTCCATAGGATTCACGAAGCTCTGGTTTTTCCTGATTCAGATTAAATGAACTCATGAAGGACGAACCTGACAGTTTCATACTGGTTTCTATGCCAATATCATAGTTCTTAACGACTTCATCCTGTTGGCCGCCTGCAATATAATTTTTCCTCAAGCCATTCAAGAGCGCCTGCCTTTGA
>JAPUIL010000100.1 GCA_027297085.1 Verrucomicrobiota bacterium
TGGTAGCACCGTCACTAATTTGAAAGTCATTACCAAAATAATAGGCAATCCATTGAGGTTAAGTTCAAAAAGAAAAGCCACCTAACTCAATCGGTAAATACCATTAAATTGTCGCATCAATGCAAGGCGAATGGAAACGAACTATGGAACATAGAACCAGGGAACAGGAATTGAGAATACTAGAAGCCTTTGACCTCAATAATAATTACGGAGGTAAACATTTCCCCAAACTTACCGGAAACAAACTAAAACATCGCATATCCATAAATACAGAATACATAGACTAGCGGTGATTGAGCTGATTGCATGATGGTGGATGGAGGATCACTGACATTAAAAAATCAATAAGTAGGATTGAATTCTTCAAAATATGCCGTTGCGTATACAATGCTTTCCCTGGGACAAAATTCCAACCCCAATGAAAATTGAGGAGTTGTTTGCTGAAGCGGAACAACCAGACTTCATTGATATTTCAGCAAATATACCCTGGACCTGTTTTGTCCCTATAAATTCAGCAGAATCTAATTATTCACTCTGCTATTCTCAACTAACGCCAAATGAAAAACACCGGGCGGAGAGATTCACACATCAAGGAGCGAAACAACAGTTTGTTATGGCGCATGGAATTCTTAATCACGTGCTAAGTAAGCATCTGAAAATAGAAGTCGCCCGGATAAACTTTAAGGAGACAGAACACCACAAACCCTTCGCTACACTGCCAGATGGATCCAGGCCATTGGAGTTCAACATTTCTCATTGCTCCGAATGGGTGGCACTCATTGTGGCAGATCAACCGGTGGGAATCGATATTGAGGGTCATCGTCCCATGGATGACATGAGAGGGGTAGCGGAGATAGTGTTTACAGAAAAAGAACGCGACGCGATTTTCTCCAGCGATTCCACCGGCGATACGGAACTCTTCTTTCGTCACTGGAGCTGCAAAGAAGCGTATCTGAAAGCTGAGGGTACCGGATTCATGAAAGAACCAAAGAGCATTGAAATGGACTTCGATCCTTCTTCGGATTCAGAAGGGCCCATCGTTTGGTGGTCCGACGCCATTCCAGGACACTCGCTGGCATGGTCCGAACGGCCTTCCTAACCGCGCCCCAGAAAAGGCATACTGATTGGCAATACTGTACTTTCCAAAACAGACACTCCATCAGGTAATGCGGCCATGGATAAGGCCACTCTGGCAAGGTCATCTGGGCTCATAGTCCCCTCAGCGTTTGCCACCTCTTCTCTACCATCCCAAATAGCGGTCAGCGTATTCCCGGGCTGGAGCACCCCAACGGAGATTCCGTAACGGCGTCCATCCAACGCCAGCGATCGTGTCAGACCCTCCAGCGCAAATTTGGATGTTGTATAAGGGGCAGAATTAACTCTGGGCATCTTGGCTGATACGCTACCAATATTAATGATACGGCCTCGTCCTTGATCCTTCATCAGTTTGAATGCCTCACGGCTGCAGAGGAAAGCACCATCCAGATTCACACTCATGACTTTTCGCCAAGTTGCAAAATCGAGCTCTTCGGTGGGCCCTCCTATACCTATACCGGCGTTGTTAACCAGCAGATCCACCTTGGAAAACTCAGACGCTACTTTTTTAAAAAGCGCGATCACAGAAGCTTCGTTTGACACGTCGGTCTGAACAGATAATGCGATTCCGCCGGAGGCAGTAATCTCAGCAGCAACCGATTCGAGTTTATCGGCCGACCTCGCAGCCAAAACAACCTTGGCGCCCTCACGAGCGAACGCTTTTGCAATCGCCGCTCCAATTCCACTGCTAGCTCCTGTAATAACGGAAACTTGATTTTCTAAATAAGACATAAACAGAGTAAATATGAGTTAATGAAAATTGGCCGCTACTCCGGCACATATTGGAAGAATTGCCAAATGGAAATGATTATCGCTCACAAGAAGAAAATTAAAGAACAACAATCAGCGACACCAAGGCATCAGTAGCAGTAAGGAAATCAAATGAGGTCGCGAATAAATCCATCCACCCGTTCAGCCATATAGGGCAACGTATGAATCGACCGGATACGCTCGGCACCACGGTCAACTCGTTCGTAGTTACTCTCCCCTTCTTCCAGGGCATGAAGACACACAGCCAGCAAATCTCCTTCCTTTCCAGGGTCAAATAAGAAGCCAGTGGTTTGGTCGATCACTTCAGGAGTGCCACCTGCAGAAGAACCAATAACGAGCACTCCTGAAGCCATCGCCTCCAAAACCGTAAGTGCAAACGGCTCTTGCCATATACTGGCAAACAGGAGGATTCCAATCTGGCTATAAAACTGCGTGTGCAATTCCTTGTGTGGGATATGTCCAAGCTGCGTTACGGTTCGATTCAGCAGAGGGTCACTTTGTATTTTTTTTCGAATGGAACGCCCAAACGCGCTACTCGACAAATCAGATGCTACCAACATTCGCACGTTCTCAGTTTGGGACGCAACTTGGCGAAACGCTTCCAACGCCAAGTCGAAACCCTTCTCTTTTTCGGGACGTCCACAAAATCCGAACGTTTTAAGACGATCGGCTGAAAACGGAATCTGAGAGAATTGATCGGTAGCAATTCCCCAGTGTGCGACAAACTGATCTTTGACTGCGGAAAATGGAGATACAAGTGCTTCTCGCAAATATCGGCTTCCAAAAATAACGCCCCTGCAGTCGGCAAACAGATCCTCAGTCTCCAAACCAGGCTTATATATTTCCTGAAGCTTGGAATCTTTCAAAGAAGAAGTGCCCTCAATCTTCCGGCTTTTTGAATAAAACAGGTCCGAAGCAAATGGATCTTGTGGCCAATAATCGGATACAAAAACAAAGGTCGGCTTTCTACATGCGAGAACGGAGATCCACTGAGGTAAAATTAGCCGGCGAGGATTAAAAATCAGAATAAAATCGGCATCTTCCGAGTTGCGTTTAAGCTCTGCCACGATCTTAGCATGATTGCGAAACAAAGAGTGCCGAATTTTCCAGCGTTCGTATTCCGGACCCAGTTTTCCCGGGAAAAATCCGGTCAATTCAGGAGACACTACACCGAGAGGTTTCTGTTTTCTCACAGAAGCCACAACTGAATTTTGCCAACCGCAATGACTCGCCAATGCATCAAGCAAGTTACGAGCCCCCAGTTCGTAACCACCGGCATGATCCGGTGGATACGAATTGGAAATAGCCAGGCACCTAAGTGGTTTCATGATTGTTCTGTCCAATCCAAAAGTGTTGTAGCTGTGTCAGCCCAAGTAGATAAATTCAGCTGACCTGCAGCAGCCGACGCTTCTTCGATCGCGTTTTGATCGGTGATCCAATTCCTCAAGGCCGCTTCAAGTGCATCCACCGAGCCAACAAATTTGCAAGCCGGGCTGGACAACAAGGGCGTCAAACTGGGCAATGCCTGACTGATACAAGGAATGCCCAACCACAGAGATTCGACCACCGGCAGACCAAAGCCTTCGGCGATTGAATTAAAAACCGTGAACCGGGCTTTAGCATACAATTCATACAAAAGTCCGTCGCTTTGTTTGGAGTGCAAATAGACAGGGTGGCCCGCTCTACGTGCTATTTTGATTTTCTTTTCAATAGGCTTTCCGAAATGCGGATTTATCCGGCCGACGAAATGCAATTCGAATCTCAATCCTGCATCCCATAAGCGGCTCGCAACATCCAAAAGCTGGCTCTGGTTCTTTCTGGGCTCGATAATTCCCACATTCAGCAGAAGCGGTGGCGACTGCGGCGAATGGGCCCAGGAAATAGCAGATCTATCAAAAAAGTCCGCGCCCAAGATCAATGTGGATAACGTTGGCCGCTCAGATAATCCTAAACGGTTCCAATGATCGATCAGATCATCCTGACTGGATTTTGATACGGAAAACACATGCTTAAATCGCGCCAGATCCTTCATATACTGCGGATGCCCTGCTACGCTTTTAGGCCAGGTGATATCCGGATACTTTAGGGGTATTGAGTCGTGAAAAATTGCGGCACTTTGAACGCCCGCGTTTTCAAGATGTTCAATATATCCGGGCCGATCTTGGGAAGAAAAAATCTCAGGAGTAACGAAATGATCCGTTTCCAATAAATCGATAACATCTTTTTTCTCCGAATCTCTAAATCTCTGTTTTCTCGAGTTCCAAACAACCGGAACCAGTTTGTCACCCAATATCGATGCCAGATCCTGTCGCAACTTTCCGGATACACGAAGAAGTCCCGACAACTGTTTTGAGGATGCCGATTTGGTTACATCGAAGTAAAGGGACATCTTGTCAGGAAAAACTAGGATTCACTGTGGACGGCGAGCCGGAACGCTTCGTGGAGTTGTTTGGAGTTCTTATGGGCATTGAAGTGCTCCTCCACCCAACGGCGCCCGTTTTCCCGGAAAACCTCCATGGCTGATTCATCCGTAGAGAGGGATTGGATTGCGGCAGCCCAAGCTTCGGGCTCGTCGTCCGGTAAAACCAAGCCGGTCACCCCATCCTTCACAGCTTCCGTGGTAGCTCCTACATCCGTTGTAAGCACTGGCACTCCATGAGCCATAGCCTCCCCTATCACGTTTGGAAGTCCATCCCTGTCACCTCTAGAACTTACGCGCCCTGTGAAGAGGAAGAGATCAGCCCAAACGAGCTGTTCCTGAACTGCTTCAAAGGTTAATTTCCCCCAAAATTCCACTTCATTATGCAGGCCGGATTTATCCCGGAAATCCCGAAGCTGCCTATCCATTTGACCACTACCAATGATATGGGCTTTGAATGAGATACCGTGTTGCTTTAAAGCTTTCAGAATATTGATCTGGTAAAAGAATCCCTTCTTTTCAACCAACCTACCCACAGAAACAATGCGAATAGGACTCCGGTTTCTTCTGAGCGGTTTCAACTCCGGGAAATCGGTCAATCCACGTCTGATCATTTTGACTTTATCCTGGTCAGCACCAAATCGAAGTAACTGCCGCTGCGTATTCTGGGAGGAAGTGTGAACCAGCACCGCCTTTTGAAGCTTTTCATTCAAATGCCAATCACCTCCATCCTCAAAAACATCAAATGCATGGGCGCCCATCGAAAAAGGTACGTCCGTCAACGCACTTAGAAAATAGGCAGCTGAAACGGGGGACGTGGCCCAGATGCCGTGAATCAAATCCGGAGGGTTACGCTTAATTTCGATCCAATGCGCTAAGGCAAATCCGTACCCTAAAAGTGTTTCAAAAAAATTGAGCATTGAGGGTGGTTTGGCTGAGAAAAACTTCCCCATAATTCCCAGCATTGCATCGGGTTTTCTAAAAATTCCCAAAGGTAATGTCCAAAGAAGTTTGAACAATTCCCATTTGGGAAACGTGCGGATGGAAATTCCTTTATACAACTTTTCACCACCCCATAAGGTAATAACCTCCAACTCGACAGGCTCCTCTCTCAACACGTCTACCTCACGTTGAATAAACTGTTCACTCAGTTTAGGAAAAGTGGTGCAAATGTATATTACCTTCAGGGGTTTCATTCCTCACCCGAAGCTTCTTTAGCCAAGTCAATGATTTCGTCGATTAACTTTGTGGGATCTTCAACAACTCCGATCTCCCGACACCGCTCCTGCATAAGCACGTACTCACGCTTGTGAGACAACCACAGACCCAGTTGGTAATTTACGTCATCCATGTTTGAAATTTTTACAGCTGCTCCAGCACGGTAAAAATACTTAAAGGTCAGTCGTTCCTGCGGCATAATGCCTCCAATGGCATTAAAAATAATCGGGACACCAAAGAAAAGCGCTTCCGCACACGTGGTGGCACCACGACTGATAATGGCATCACTTACCTGGATGTGATGATGCATCCGTATGGAATATCCCTCAACATACAACTGAAAATCTGGGTATCTTCTATTCCATTCTTGAACTCGGGTAACCATACTTTGGTTTCTACCGCATACCAAGATAGCCTGCACTCGACTGGAATACCGTTTCAGCACTCTCAACATTTCCAAGTGGTTATTTGAACCCATTCCGCCAGCCGTCAGAAATATAGTAAGTTTATTAGGAGAAAGTCCTAAGTCGTTGACCAGAAAGTCTCTACGCTCCTTTTTATTCAAAATTCCATCGTAGACTGACGGATGCATCAAGTTTCCTCGAACATGGCATTTCTCAGGAGCCATTCCCAATTGGATAGCATAGTCTTGTGCAGTATCGGTGCGCGAGAAGTAAAGGTCAGAGCTAGGTTCCACCCAGTTTTTGCTATAACCAAAACCTCCGGAAAACTCTCCACAATAAGTAGCACAGCGTACCTGATCACCCAGTACACTACGCGCTGCCTGAAAATAACCTCTGTTCAAGAAATCGTGCACGCTGAATACCAGGTGCGGCCGAAATTCTTTTAGCAGATGCTCGAAATAGGCCTTGCCGAACTTGATCTTATTTCGCTGGAGATAACCAAAAATCTCAATTATCCACCAATAGGGATTATGTAATATGGGAGCGTATTCCTGGATAAAGTTATAGCAGCCGACGCCAAAGTGTGTGACAGCAGACGCCTTTTCCAAGGGACGTTCGATTCGCACTTCCACCTTACCATCGTAGAGCTTATTACACCAAGCATCGAAGGCATCGGCGCGGGCATCATGCCCACCACCAGTGCGGGAGGTTAAGACTAAAACTCTGAGCGGACTTTTTCTCACTATAAATTGAAGTAGCGGCGTAGGACTCCGCGATTGAGGGCGTTAGAAAAGAGCCGGCTGGCCAATGGAGCAATGCTTGATTGAAAAAAGGAGCCGGAGTAGCGAGTGCAATGACGAAATTGCCTTAGAGATGAAAGAAGATCTTTTGCAGCCTGTGTTGGTGGCGGAGACTTTTCCATTATTTGCTGGAGCCGCTGCCATACTCGTTGCGAAGACGAATTGTCCCCTAAATGTTTTCTCATGTGCTGATTGAATGCCGTACGATAATCACCGGGTCGAAAATCGATGATCCAGGGCGGTCTATCGGGCGCTTCAAGCATCATTGATTGGGAAAAAACCGAAAGGCCCGCCTTGGTAGCATTGTATACCGGCATGTATGGAATCCACAGTTCAGAGGCGACTGAGGAGATATTTACAAGACAGCCGTGACCTCGGTCACGCATCAGCCCAATGGCTGCTACCGACAATTGAATAGGTCCCGTCAACAGAACTTTGACTTGTTTTTCCACATCTGTTGCAGCCATTTTGTCTGCCTGACCGAAGGTCGCAAATCCTGCGTTGTTGATCACAAGATCGAATCCACCAGACTCAGTATCTGTACGATTATACCAGGACTGGAGATCGAAGTTCTCTGCCAAATCAAGTTTCACTCCCGTAAATTGGTCCGAAACCATTAATTTGTCCGGCTGCCGGGAAGTGCCCCAAACAGCGATGCCTTCTCCGATTAAGGCTTCGGCAAAGGCTTTTCCTAATCCGGAACCTGCGCCAGTGACTAACGCTCGAGCATACCGTTCCCCTAGTTTCGACATGAACGGAAAATGAGTGATGTATTAGCACCCCCGAAGCCGCTGCTGTTACTCATAATATAATCCGGCTGCACTTCTCGAGACGTTTGAATAATGTTAAGGGAATCCGCTTCCGGCATCAATTCCTGTATATGTGCCGATCCGGGAACAAAACCATGCTTAAATGCCAATATACATATACTCGATTCCAACAAACTGGAGAGAGATAGCCCGTGCCCGGTAAGTGCTTTCGTGCTACTGATCATAGGGCCAGAACCCGATGGAAAAATCTCCTTCATGGCCAAAACCTCGGCCAGGTCGCCAATTGGAGTGGAAGGTGCATGAGCGTTTAGATAGCCAATATTTTCCGGTTCAATATTAGCATCTTTAAAAGCCGCTTTCATGGCCGCCTGCAATCCTCTCCCGTCGGGGTGAGAAATCGCTACATTGTACCCATCCGAGGCCTGTCCCCAACCAATTAGTTCTCCATAAGTGGAAGCACCGCGCCGGGTAACCTCCTCCTCCGATTCCAATATCATGGTGACGCCTCCTCCTGAGGAAACAAAGCCCTGCCTATTCTTATCAAATGGTCTGGCAGCCGTATCGGGATCCTTCGATAAGCTCAATGCACGCATAACGGCAAAGGGAACAATACTGTCGAAATTACAATCTTCGGCTCCGATTACAAACATACGTTTCTGCCTTTCTCTTCGAACTTCATCAAACGCGAAACCCAAAGCATGCCCCGAAGAAGCACAAGCCGAGGCAAACCCGGTGGAAAATCCTTGTATCTGAAAATATGATACCAAATTGAAACTGACAGTACCAGCCACTGACGACACTATATTCAGCGGGTTACAGCGCATAATTCCACGGGCATACATTTTTTCCAGGCTCTTATGTAAAAAGCGAGAAGAGCCTGCCGAGGCCGTGTAAATACCTGTCTCCGGATTGGATATATCCGAAGTTTCCAAGCCCGCCTGCTCGATAGCCTGTTTCATTGAGCAATAGGCGTACAGGACATGGGGTGAGAAACTGCGCAATGTTTCTCTACGCAACTTGTATTCTGCGGGGTAGGTCCAGTCTTCCGGATCGTAGGATTCAACGTCGAACTCTTTGACGGGAGCAGCCACTTTAACCGGCGATTCCGGCACCTGGAGAGGTGGAAAAAGCTCCATCCCATGTTTGAGGTTTCGGAGACTATCCACGACGGTGGCCTCGTCGTTGCCAATACTACTGATGAACCCCAAACCTGTTACAAATACGCGCGACATAAAATGTCAGAAGACACACTAATCGTCGTAGTTCACCAAACTGACAGGCAAGCAAATATTTCGTCCTAGCGCTTTAGTCACCAGCTTCAGCTAACCAATCAAAGGTTACGCTGATACCTTCGGCCCAGGCGGCACTTTCACCATTCACAGAAATCTTGCCTTCAAATTTAGCAATGGGATAGCGAATCCCCTTTGGCTTGATCGTGAGGGTCAAGGTTTCTCCAGGCACGCAGACCCGCTGACA
>JAPUIL010000101.1 GCA_027297085.1 Verrucomicrobiota bacterium
AGTTCGCGAACTTGGGTTTCAATGGACCTGAGTCTGGATTGAACATCGCCGAGCTCTGCCAGTTCTTTGGCGGCATGTTGTTTCCCAAAATTGACCATGTTGGTGAATTTGGCCGAGGCTTCGGTTGCTGTGACTACTTCCGGGTCGGTTTTATAGTCCGCGTATTTGTCGATGCTCTCTTGGAACATTTCTGCAGATCTCGCAAACTTCTGCGCGTACTCAGGATCCTGAAACGGTTTCACTCCGCCCTTATCCATGGTGTCGAAACGGCTGTTGATATCGCGAATGATCTTCTTAATGCGCACCCGGTATTGGGAAATCATTTGCTGAGGTGCGTTGCTTGCTGGTGAGCTGCTGGAAACAGTTTGCCTGGCAGGTGCAGCAGCCGCAGTTTGGGCAGCCGGAGTGGCGGTTGCGGAACTCGATGACCCTCCCGGGTTGAGCAGCTTGTTCAAATGGGCGACCAACGCATTGTAGCGATTGTCTGCCTCTATCCAGGATGCGTGCGTTTTATTGGAGGAGCTATCGAGCCGCTGCCGGGTCAAGGTCAGCAGCTTCAAAGACCGTTTCACAGTGGCTGGATTTGCGGATGTCTGACCAGCAAACTGATTTTCGTACTTCGCGATATCCACCAGTGCGTTTTTAACCTGATTGTCCACCGGCTCTTCCGCCAGACTCCAAACATTTCCAAGTATCCAACACACAACAATTGCTTTCCAAAACGGTTTCATACTGAGCTACCTTCCTAACTACACGGTTGACGATTCTTGTATCTTTCTAACAAACGAATGCGGGAAAGTTCAACATATGTTTTGCAGCCGGGAGGCAAATTGCGCTTATCCCGTTAGCTTAGATTTTCCAAAGTGAATCGTAAATGAAAGTAACCTTTAACGCGATTATCAGGTTTACTATATCGAGAATAGCTCTCGAAAGACGAAGGCCAGCCCGTTTCTCCTACTGCCAACGTTTACGGACTTAAATCCCATGAAATACTATTCTTTAGTAATTTGTCTCCTTTTAGCTGTTGTAATCCATTCTCAGGCTGATCCGCGCCTAAGCTCCTGGTATACTGAGCGTTCCGGAGCCTATGCGCGGATTTACGAGACCCTTGCGGATGAAACAAACCAGAATGCGGTTAGTACCTGGAATCGTGGCGCGGGAGTCCAGAACTCTCCTACCTACTCGGGGATACACGAGATTTCCTACACCGACGACTGGATATATATCCGCACCACTAATCTGGCTAGCCACTTCATGGGGCCCTGGTACCTCAATGCGGCTAAGACCAATCTATTTCCGAATTATCCAAGTAACCAGGCAGTGCTCTACCGCTTACCACGCAATCCTGTCGATCCCACCACGGTAAATTCAAAAACCCTTACCGGCGGCGGGCCTATTGGATACTTCGTCAATGGCGTATCCATGTTTGATTCGCGTGATGCCTTTTCCTACCGGTCAAACACCGGAACGGAGGTCAACGGTCCGCAAGGAGACGGTGCATGGAATCGAGACGCCTATGTAAATGAGGGTGTAACTTTCGATGCTGGCAATGCCCACCAGGCCATGGGGCGATACCACTACCATGCCAATCCGCCAGCACTTCGTTATCAGCTCAGGGACAGTGTAGATTTCGATGAGGAGACCAACACTTACTCCGAAAATTTTAATGGCCAACATTCGCCCATCCTGGCCTGGTCGCGTGACGGGCTTCCCATCTATGGTCCTTATGGCTTTTCCGATCCGCTGGATTCAAGCAGTGAAGTAAGACGTATGCGCTCCGGATTTCAAATTCGTACCGACATTGCCAGCAACGGATCACCCCGTATCGCGTGGCCGGCTTGGGCGACACGTATTTATGCGGGCATTCGTAGCTTCGCAAATGGACCAAATGTTAGTAGTACGTACTCGCTCGGCCGCTACATGGAGGATAACGATTACCTCGGTGACCTGGGTCAAACATTGAGTGTCGATTTTGACTTGAACGAGTACAATGTTCGCTTCTGCGTGACTCCTGAATACCCGGAAGGGAACTGGTCCTATTTTGTGTGTATCGATGAAGCCGGTACGCCGATTTTCCCTTACAATATTGGTCGGGCTTTTTTCGGGGACCCTGTGGGAAATAATGCCAATGGAATTCCTGATAGCGACGAATCGGGCGCAACGGTATCCACACTTTTCGAAGGTGGGCCCGAATCGCCTTCAGTTATTCAATCCATATTCATTGAAAATCCGGCTGACAACGAAGTAACCCTGCTTTGGTCAGGTGTGGAAGGCGCTACCTACGAGGTCCAGGTATCTACCGACTTGGGCAAGACAGATGCGTGGGAAGGATTGGGTCCGCAGGTGGTGGCTGATAGCAATAGCGTGAGTTATTCTTATTCTTCAGGAGGCGATCGGCCGGAGAGGCTCTTTTACCAGGCCAGTCAAATCAACCTCGCCTCTTTCGATGACAATGGTTTCGATTTCGAGGAAACGAGTCCTCCTGATATTGAAGGGGATCTTTCGAGTTTAACGGTTTCGTTGTCCGGAGGTCCGGCAGATCTAAACGTATTACCCACTTCCTTGACCTTTAACGGACAGGCTATCGATATTTCCAACGCCAATGTATCGCGCCCGAGTCAGGCCGAGATTACTTTTGATTTCCCGACCAAGGACCTTGCCTCAGGTGATTACACGTTGTCCGCAACTTATTCCGGTGAGCCTCCACGGAACGGTATTTACACGATTCCTGTGAACATCCTCCTATTGATCGTGGACGACTGGGGATTAGATGCGAGTCCGTTGGACAATACAGTGCAGGGTGCTCATTTGGCCAATATGCCGAACCTGCAAAAACTGGCAGACGAGGGACTTCGATTTACGCGTGCCTATTCACAGCCGACTTGCTCACCCATGCGTGCAACCATGCTGACGGGTCGCCAGCCTTTTCAACACAATGTTGGAACTCCCCAGAATGCGAACGCGTTCTCCGCTACGGTAAATGAAATAACCTTGCCTGAGATATTTGCCACGATGGGAGCACCACATGATTTACTTGCAGTGGGGAAATGGCATCTCGGTGGAGGTGACACGGGTTACAGTGTTCGCGGCGGTTGGCCAGAGTTCTATGGCATGAACGGAGGCGGAGTGCAGGACTATTATTCCTGGAGCAAGAACAGCAACGGTTCTGTGGCCACTTCTACCACCTATTCGACAACAGATCTCGTCAATCATGTTTCAAGCTTCGTTGGCGGCAAAGAGGCAGCTGGAACGCCCTGGTTGGCTTGGGTGGCATTCAATGCGCCCCATACACCCTTTCATGATCCTCCTGCGGAATTGGCTCCAGAGGGTGGATATTCCGCTCAAGAAGCTGGAGAGTCCTCCAATTCTCACCAATACCGAAAAGCGTTGGAGGCTCTCGATACCGAAATCGGACGACTACTCGAATCTATTAATCCAGCCCGGACTCAAATAATTTTACTCGGTGATAACGGAACTCCGGGTCAGGTGGTGCAGGCGCCGTTTGGTAATGGTAATGCCAAAGGGGATCTCTACAATGGTGGCATTCACGTATCCATGGTCGCTAAAGGACCTGCAGTGAAAGTGGCTCCGGGCAGTACAACGGATACGCTGGTTCATTGTATAGATGTGTTTTCAACCATTCTGGAACTTGCTGGCATCGACGAATCTGCAGTTCCTGATCTTGCAGCTCGCAACATTGGCTCCACCAGTATGGTCCCGATTTTTAACGGGACCGACAGTGCGGACAGATTTGTGATTGCAGAACGTTTTGGGAACAACCCGGGCCGAGCAGTTATCGTGGCTGACTATCCTGACTACAAATATATCATTTACGGAGACCCTAGATCAGCAGCCGACGCGCCTACCTTTGAATTCTTTAACATCGGAGCCCCCGCCAATGATTTTAATGAGCAGGTTCCGATGGATATCGGTTCACTTACCGGAACAGCGTTGGACGCCTACAATGCTTGTGTAGCAAAAGACAATGAAGTGGGCGGTGGTTACAGTGATTAAATATTAAAACAGTGATTTGGCGAACTTCCATACCGCTTTTGTTGATTGCCGTTGTTCTTCCGCTCAGAGCAGCTGAGGAGGAGTCGGTCCGGATCGCCATCAGCCATACTGTAGATGGAAACCCGCTCAGGCTGGATTCGTTGCGCTATGAACTTGCTAGTGGTGAACGTTACTCGATTTCGCGGCTCAGTTACCTCATAAGCGAAGTTGCCTTCGAAACTGAAACAGGTGAGTGGGTCTCAGCTGGAGATGCGGTGGGATATTTCGATGTAAGCAAGCGGTTGCTGGACTTTGACTGTCAACTGCCAGAGCAGTCGTATCGGGCCATGCGTTTCAGCATAGGACTGGTGCCTGAAACTAACCATTCCGACCCGGCTGGTTATCCCGCAAAACATTCGCTTAACCCGGATCACAATCAACTGCATTGGACCTGGGCAACAGGCTACATATTCATGGCCGTGGAGGGTCGTTTCTACGATCAGGACAAACAACTGAACGGCTATGTCTATCATTTCGCCAACGATGTAAATCGAGTCATAGTTAATCTGCCTATTCAGCTTATGCACTCGAACAATACCCTTATTGAATTGGTCTTTGATTTGAGTGTGTTGTTTGAATTTCCCTCCGCGATATCGTTTATAAGCGATGGGAATTCCACGCATTCACACGAGGGCGATATTATCACCGGCAAATTGAAACAAAATCTGCCGGCTGCCTTTCGAGTGCAGCGGATCAAGCAAACCATCTCAACAGAAGAAGTGGCGCCGCCGGAGCCCATCGACATGCCGTCCGAATTCACGCCCTTCGCATTTAAGATGAGTCGCAACTTTTCCAGGCCGGATCTGCCAGTGGATAACCCGCTAATCGAGGAACGCGTGGAGCTGGGCGAGAAACTCTTTTTCGATACACGGCTCTCACGAAATAACTCCATCTCTTGCGCCAGTTGTCATCAACCGGAAAAGGCTTTTTCGGATAGTAATCCTCAAAGTCAGGGAGTGAGCGATAAACGGACACGCCGTCACTCCATGCCGCTTTTCAACCTCGCATGGAAGCGTGAGTTTTTTTGGGACGGGCGGGTAAATGCACTTCGAGACCAGGTCTTTCATCCCCTCCAGCATCCGGATGAGATGGGGTCGAATATTGAGGAGCTTATAGTGCGGTTGAGTGGTGATCCAAACTACAGCAATCGTTTCGCCCGGGCTTTTACACCAGGCGGCATTTCTCGAGAGCACATCGGTCTCGCTCTGGAGAGCTATCTGCTCACGCTTGTTTCCTATCATTCAAAGTTCGACGATGCCATGGCCGGGAAGGCCTTATTGACCAAAGAGGAAAAGCGTGGTTTCGAATTGTTTATGACCGAGTATGAGCCACGGTCGGGTAGGTACGGGGCTGATTGTTTTCATTGTCACGGCGGTGCACTGTTTACCGATAACCAGTTTCATAATAACGGCCTGACACAGGGCTCGGACAAAGGCCGGGGCGAATTTACAGGACGTGAATCGGATCAATACAAGTTCTCCACTCCTTCCTCAAGAAATGTCGCGCTGACCGGGCCTTACATGCATGATGGAAGTATGGCCACTCTAGATGAAGTGATACGCCATTATAGTGAAGGTATTCAACTTAGTGATACGCTCGATCCTAACCTGGCCAAGCACCCGATGACTGGAATCCAATTATCGGAATCCGATCAAAAAGCAATGGTCTCGTTCCTTGAGACTTTGTCTGATCCGCTGTATTTGAATAACTGAGTTCCCCGGGAAAACTGGTACCGTTTATGTTACCCACTGATCAGTGGATGGGTGAGCCTATAGCCTCCGGATAGTCTATATAAGGCCGGCTACTCTAAAGGTTAC
>JAPUIL010000102.1 GCA_027297085.1 Verrucomicrobiota bacterium
AAATGATTCCAGACGATCCTGCTTTTGCTGTTTCCTGCTGCGCAAAATAATCAGCGGCAGCTCGTCGAGCTCAAAAGGTTTGGCCAAAAAATCCACCGCGCCGAGGCGCATGGCTTCTACTGCAATTTCCACCCCCCCTTCTGCTGTCATCACCAATACGCGACAGGTGTCCGGGTAGGCGCCTTGCTTTAACAGGTCCAGGCTGTTGCCATCCGGCAAATGAACATCGGACAAGGCCACATCGAACGAAAAGTCCCCCAACAAATTACGAGCCTCGGAAAGCGCCTGGGCCTGCATCACTTCAGCCCCGCGCGATTCCAGATAAGCTCCCACTCGCCGGGAAAGTAACTTGTCATCCTCCAAAAGAAGGATAGAAATACCACTAAGAGGAGAATCTTCCATTAAACTCACTATGCAACCCGGTCTTGAATCATTCCAACCAAAATTGTGTAACTAGCAATAGAGAGCCTACGTTTATATGAACGAATAGCCTTATAATTTGGTCCCAATCCACTAACGAATAATTATTCATCATGGCTGCCCCGAAACGCAAATCCTCACTGATCCTCTTTTTATGGCCGGCGACGCTATTTGCCGCGTTCTTCTTCGGTCGACTCACTCTCACCAATGACCCAGCCGCTGTTTATCAGGCCGCGTTGGAAGCATCCGCTGAAAAATCAAAAGCCAATTCATATGCCGTGAAAAAGCTTCGTCAGGATCCTGAGGTCGAGGATTTGGCCATGATTATTGAGGGTGTGTCAGACCCGCTGCTAAAAATTAGAAGTGCTATCAATGAATCCGACCCGCTCAAACGCATGTCCATGCTGACGGATGCATTTTCAAATCTCACCAAAGACAATATCATGGAAGGTTTAGCGCTGTTGGAGTCCATTGAGGATGGTCGCCTACAACAGCAAATGAAACAGTTACTATTGAATACTTGGGGTAAATTAGACGGCCCTGCAGCAATGGAGTACGTTTTAAGTCAAGAATCGGATGAAGGAGGCCGCGGTGGCAGAGGTGGCAGAGGTACCGGTGACCGATTCGGAGGTGGTGGTGGTTTAAGGGACACGATGGCGGTTATGTCCGGATGGGCAGAAACCGATCCGAGAGCCGCAGTTTCTTATGCTTCCGAAAATGGGGCCGATGATCGAGGACGCAACACCATGCTTATGTCTGCACTACAAGGTTGGGCCAATACCGATATCGAAGGCGCCGTAAATTACGCTATGACGCAAACGACAACGACCACCAACGATCAAGGTCGCGGAAGAGGTGGAAATGGTGGTATGGAAAATTTCCTCATAAACCGATTCGTCAACGAAGATCCCCAAGCAGCTACCCAATGGGCCATGTCACAAACCGACCCTGAAGTAAGAAATGACGCTATTGCTTCGACTGCTCGTTCTTTAGCCAATAGTAACCCGGAAGATGCGGCATTGTGGGCTGAATCCATTTCTGATCCGGACGCCCAGGCCGAAGCTTTAAGAGGGACTGCCTCAGGATGGGCCAGAGAAGACCCTGAGGCCGCCTTGGACTGGGCTAGGTCTATTGAGGATTCCTCGACTTCGAACCAAGCAGTTACATCGGCATTGAGTACCTGGGCCAGAGAAGATCCCTACAGTGCGTCCGATTATGTAATCAATATGGAAGCTGGCGCGGATAAAGATTCGGCAGCGGCAACACTTTCCAAAAATCTCGTCAGGCAAGATCCGGAAATGGCACTTCTCTGGGCCGAATCAATCTCAGATCCAGGCCTACAAATGGAAACGATTTCACCACTAACGGATGGCTGGATGCGCAAAGACCCGGTAAAGGCGACGGAGTGGATTCAATCCTCCTCCCTGTCCGAAGAAACCAAACAGGCCTTACTGACTCCTAAACCTGCGCCCTGATTACTCAGCTCGATAAAAAGGGCAATATTTTTAGACTTTGAAGTTTATCCGGAACCAAAAATGCGTATGTTGGATTCTATACCATCCATCAGATGCTACCATCCGGATTAAGAATTTTATCCTTAAACGTTGCTCATGGTCGAGGTCCCATACTGCACCAGGGTTTGAAAAAACAGAAAACCATCCTCAAATGGATGGGCAAAATTGCAGAGCTGCTCAAAGACTTGCAGCCCGACATTGTGGCACTCCAGGAAATTGATGAAGACTCACAATGGAACGGACACCTCGACTTGCTGGAGTTCCTGAGAGAGAAATCCGGATTTAAGTATGCGGTTTATGGCATGCACAACCGGCATAACGGAAAGTTTAAGCTCAACTACGGAAATGGTTTCCTGACACAACACCCAATCCTGAGAGAAGAAACCGTCGCCTTCGACACGAAGCGGATAGGTTCCAAGGGTTTCCTCTACTGCCGGTGCGTTACCCCGCTGGGCGCTCTTGATTTCATTAACCTCCACCTGGATTTTAAATCGCGGCAAAATCGCCTCATTCAATGTCATGAGGTAAAGAAGTTCGTCTTAAATAAGGAAATTGAATATGGAGTGGAAACCCAATTAAACCCAATAGTAATGGGCGATTTTAACGCTCAACTTAAAAAAAGAGACGACGCAGCTCGATTCCTCCTCGAAGAGATGTCGGCTCATTCCCACTACCGGTCTTACCCAGTCAAAGCGCTTACTTTCCCTACTTACCTACCGAGAAAGAGTATCGACTACATTTTTATTCCAGATCAATTCCTGGTCATGCATAGTGAGGCGATCAGACGAAAAGTATCCGATCATCGAGCCGTAATGGTGGAGCTCCTATCAAGAAATCCCTAGCAGACTTTAAGAGTTTTCCCAGGAATGACGGGTAATGACTTAGCCATTTTGGTTAGAATCACCTAATATGATTTCAGGGAAACTTTCATGAAATCCCTTTGCTTACCATGGCCCAAATTCTAGAATACGGACAATTCTTCCTATCATCATGACCAAATCTCATCCTGAAAAATTCATGGTCAGACTCAGCGTAGGTATCGGTATCTTATTGATTGTGGCTATCCTAAGTCCTTTACAATCAGCAACAGTTGTGACGAGCGAGCTACCTGAACTAACCGTAACCTCTACCGGAAACTCAGACAGTTTTCTGGCGGCCTCCCTGCAATCCGGCTTGAACCCGGCTCGTGAGAAATCTGAGGCACTTCGTTCTTATGGATCCTATCTCTCGTTTATTATTCTGGGGCTCGTTGGATGCCTGTTAGTTTTCCGCGGCCGCGAAATTCGCCGGCAGCATCCTAAGGCCTTCCACTAGAAGGTACAGAGTCCTGACCATTCCTGAAAGCGATACAACAAGGCCATACCTTTGGCCTTCCATCCTGTTTCCTCCCAAGCAGAGTAATCCAATGTGTACTGTAACTCTCCGTTATTATGCCAGAGCGTATCGAAATGTGTTTTGAATCGGTGCATGGACAGCTCCGAGCCTTCTACCAATACATTAGCTTCCAGATTTAAATCTCCGAGATTTCGCCGAGTCCAATTGGCCGATCCCAGGCAGATTTGATTTTTTCCGGTTAGCACATTGTGTATTGCCAGTACCTTGAAGTGAAACTGTTCACCGTGTGTATCCGCCCAAACAACACTGATATTGTGTTCCACTCCCAAATCGAGAAATTCAGTTGCCACGATGCGATTGGGAATACCGTTTTTTTTCCGGCCAAATGCATCTCGATTGGCATCCAGTACCATGCGAACTTGCGCCCCGTTTTTTGCCGCTTGCTTTATAGCCGATATCATACTCCGGTCGGATAGATAAAACATGGCAATCATCACCTCGTCCCCAGGTGCGGCACCTTCAAGCAAGCGAATTAAATTATCGCGAATAGCACCTTCAGTTATCCATTTCACCTGAACAGACTCCCCACGTGGGGATATAGGAATAGTCTTGGCCAAGCTTCCTATCCTATCCACCTCTTCCGGCAATAACTGATCAGGAAAAGCCGATTCGTGAGACCAGCCAATAAGTTTCAATTCCGAGTCCAGCGCATCCAACGCTATACGTCCGCGCACACGAAATCCCACGTTGGAATGAGCTGAACTTCCATCCGCGGGATTAAAACTACACACAAGCAAATCGAGTCCTTCATTGTGGGAGGCTGTAATCGCCACCTTCCGGTGATTGGCCTTAAAAAGCAAAAGGTTTCCCAACTGCTTGAGCGAAATCTTCGGCCCATCGACTATGAATGGATTACTGATCATGGGCTTGTTAACGAAAGAACCTGCTTTGTTGGGGTTAGGCGCAAGACGTGAATATAACCTGGCATTAGTCCCATACACCCAGTTTGAATCAGGCATACCCCACAAGTGAGTAAAAACCACCTTCACTCCCGCTTCTTCCAGCTCTTTATAAAATGCCGGGGCCATCTCCCCATATCCATAAATGCGGTTGATGGGGTCTGTCAGAATTAGAATAGGCAGGTTGGGAAAAGCCTGCTTCTTTTTCACAAGGGCATAAGCCAGCTCAGTGGATAATTTCCGATGGTCCTCTGCAATCGTTCCCTGGAAATGATTCCACAAAAAGAAATCCAACAGGATAAAGCTGTCAGCCCGGGCGATCATATCGAGCAGTTCATCGAAGATCTCTTGTTTGATCACCCGTTGTTCTCGGACAGGGTCCCAAGCTGTGGAGTCGATGAGCAACTTCACGTCCGAATCCATAACCGGATACCAGTCACTTTCACAGTGTGCTCCGGGAGGAATATCTGGTTGTTTGACCATGGCAAAGGGTAACACCAGCGGACTTAGGGCCAGAAAAAGGAAAAATAAATCAAAAATCCGCATCGACCGCGGTGGTTTTTCCTTTTTGGCCATACGATAGCGGATTGTTTGAAATCGCCCTTAAAAGGTCGACGGAAAAAAAGATTTACTCGAACCGCAATGCGTCAATGGGATGCAGCTTGGCAGCTTTGTAAGCAGGGTACATACCGAACACTATACCTATGACAGAGCAGGTTATAATAGCTACGCCCGACCAGAACCAAGGAAAAATCATGGATACATCCATCAGTTTGGCGATGATGTTTCCCCCGATTATGCCAATGAGAATTCCGATCAAACCGCCCACCTCGGAAAGAAAGATAGCCTCCAGTAAAAACTGTTTGAGAATGTCTTTACTGCGAGCGCCTATGGATTTCCGGATGCCGATTTCCCGCGTTCGTTCAGTTACGCTGACCAGCATGATGTTCATCACTCCCACACCCGCCGTTACCAAGGCAATCGCACTGATAATCAATCCGCCCGTTCCGATCATCACCGCAATTTTATCAAACATGTCCTTAATGGCATCGTTCGACGTTACTTCAAAATTATTGGGATCCTCGGGTTCCAATCCACGAACCACCCTCAACAACCCAATCGCCTGGTCCTGGTAATCCGGCATAGCTTCCAGTGAAGAAGACTTAACCGCCAGGTTCATAGAAGAGTATTGATGGGCATTAGTGGAAAGGAAGCGGGTGATGGGTACCATTACCATGCGATCGGGATTGGTTCCGAAACTCTGCCCTTTTTCTGTCAATACTCCCACCACAGTGTAGCGGGTACCTCTTTGGCTGATCACCTTGCCAAGTGGATCTTCGTTGGGAAACAAACTTTTGACTACTTCGGAGCCAATGACGGTAACCGTCCGGTTAAACTCCACATCCTCGGTCGTCAGGTTACGACCGATTTCCAATTCCACCGGGAAACACTCCAAATAGTTCTCATTGGTACCTATCACACGCATGTTGCGCCTGGTCTTACGGTCCTTGTACCGCGCTATTTCCCCGCCATCTGCCAGATACATACAAACATCGGCATCGGACTCTGACTCCATCAAAATCTTGAAACGCCGCGCCTGCCGATAATCGATATTGGGCCGATGCCTGTAGTTCCACCAACCATCTTTGAGTTGTACGGCAGGGTATTTACTGATTTGAAAAACTCCACCACCAAATACTTCCAACCCTTTGTCGATGGAAGAACGCATAGCAGAAAGTGCAGTCATCACTCCAACCACTGAGAATACACCAATAGCTATACCCAAAATGGTCAGCGAAGAACGCAGTTTATTGGAGTTTAAAGAAGCCAACCCCATCTGAACAATCTCCAGGGGTCGAATCCGTTTACTCCTGTCAAATCGTTCCTTATTATTCATGGCGCAATGCGGTGGCGGGATCCAGTCGCGAGGCGATAAACGCGGGGATAATACCCGACAGAATGCCAACGATAATCGAAGCGATCATGGCTATGATCACCAGGTTAAATGAAAATACAAATGGGAAGTTTGGATAAGCCTTGTCCACCACCATCTTTAAGCCGAAAGCAATACCTAGCCCGATAAATCCACCAACGAGACAGACAGATACGGCTTCAGTTAGAAACTGCAAAAGTATGGAGGACCTCCGTGCACCCAATGCGCGTCGTGTACCAATTTCCCGGGTACGTTCCTTTACACTAACAAAGGTGATGTTCATGATGCCAATCGCTCCCACAAACAAAGATAGCCCTGTGATCCCGAACCCTGCAATAGCCAACCCGTTTTTAACGGGTGCAAGATTGTCTTCAATCGAATCCGTGCTGTTCACAGCAAAATTATCTTCTTCCTCAGCCACCTGCCCATGGACTCTTCGCATAGCACCCATAAGCTCGTAACGGGCTTCATCCTTGTTGGCACCTTCCGCCATCTTTACGCGGATCTCGGTGTGCCAGTTCCAACTATAGTGCTTCCGCAACCATTTTAAAGGCACGATGGCGTAGTTATCAAAACTCATCAAACCGAAGAACGATCCCATTCGGGAAAACACGCCGATCACCTCAAGCTGGCGCCCTTTAGCCCGGACTGTTTTTCCGATCGCGGACTCATAAGGGAACAAGGCCTCAGCTACATCGTAGCCAAGAATTACCACTCCACGTCCGGAAGCCGCCTCCATCTGGGAAAAAAACCGGCCTTCTTCTACTGAAGCTTTGTTTACAAACTCAAAGTTTTCGTCGGTTCCCAATGTGGTAATACCGGAAGCCGTATGGTCGGGTGACTTGATATCGATCGGAGGATACCAGTAAACGGCAGGTGCGCCTCGAAAGAGATTCGAATCCTCGCTTTCAGCGATTATTTTGTTTAGTTTTATGGACTCATTATCACGGATATAGGGACGGTTACGCATTTTTTCCCATTCATCCCTACCAGCATTCCAGGGGTATCGAGCTACATAAAATACATCCGTACCCACAACATCCAAACTGTCGTTGACCCCCTTATCGATGCCGTTCATGGCGGTCCCCATCAGAGTGACAGCCAGCACACCGATGATCACTCCGAGCATGGTTAAAAACGCGCGCGTCTTATGGGCGTTCAACTGCTCACCGGCAATTCGAACGCTTTCAACAAGTTCGCTAAAAAATCGCTTCATTCCCGCTGAGGGTTGACCTGATCTGATTCTATTTTGCCATCAATAAGGCGGATAAACCGGCGCGCATGCTGGGCAACATTTTCCTCATGCGTTATTAAAATAATCGTATTCCCCTGCTGGTGAAGCTCATCAAACAACTCCATAATCTCGGCTCCCGTTTTAGAATCGAGGTTCCCGGTCGGTTCGTCCGCCAGAATTATAGATGGTTCATTGACCAAAGCTCTAGCAATGGCGACACGCTGCCGTTGTCCACCCGAAAGCTCGTTAGGTTTATGAGCGACGCGATCTCCCAGCCCTACTCGTTCACAAACGAGTAGCGCTTTTTCCTCACGTTGCCATTTGGGCATTCCTGCATACACCAGAGGCAGTTCCACATTGCGCAGAGTCGAGGCACGAGCCAGCAGGTTAAAACTCTGGAAGACGAATCCAATTTTCTGATTCCGGATAAATGCCAGCTCGTTGTCATCCATCATGGCCACATCTTCTCCTTCAAAATAATACTGACCCGAAGTCGGCGTATCCAGACAGCCGATCATGTTCATCAAAGTGGACTTACCACTACCAGAAGGGCCCATAATGGCCACGTAATCATTGCCATAGATCTTGAGGTCCACCCCATCAAGTGCCTTGACGGTATTGGCTTTACCCAGGTCATACAATTTTTCGACCCGCCCGATATCGATAATCGGTTCTCCTACTCCCTGATATGGTTGAATCATTGTTTGGAAAAAATGGTTCGCTTGTTCACCCAGCGGTGAATCAACTTTTTTTATCGTCAGAGTCCTCGCCCTTATTGTCCTTTTTAACCGTCACAGCTTTGTCATGTTCCAAATCGCGCGTGATCGCCCTATAACTACCGGAGACGACTTGCTCCCCATCCTTCACGCCTTCTTCAATCACAATGTAAGTATTATCTGCGATACCCGTTTTAACTTCGCGCATGATGGTCTTACCTTCCTTCACTACAAAAATGATGCGTTGAAGGTCTTCTTTGGCATTCTTCTTTTCTTTCCGGGTTCGGTCATCGGCTTTACGGTCCTCCCTTGATACATCACTTTTATCCGCCCCATCACCTCCGTCTTTGGCATCGGGATGGAGAGCCTTTTTAACGTCTGTCTTCTTACGCACGGTTACCGATTGTATGGGCACGGATAGTGCATCTTCCACCGTTTCTGTTTCGATGTCCGCGGTTGCGGTCATACCGGGCTTCAGCTTGGGGCTTGGGCTTGTTAGCTTAATTCGCACTTCAAAGGTGGTGAGCTGGTCGTTGTTTTGCCGGACATTGGCCGCCGAGCTGGAGATTTCGGTCACAAAGCCTTCAAATTCTTCATCCGCCATAGCGTCTACTTCCACAGTGGCTTTGTCATTGATCTTCACATTTATGATGTCGGTCTCACTCACCTCGATGCGCACTTCCATGTTTGATAGGTCCGCCACACGCATGATCTCTGTTCCTGCGAATTGACCGGTTCCCACCACCCGTTCGCTCAACTCCGAATCGAGCTTTGATATAGTGCCGTCCATAGGCGCAAAGGTCACGGTTTTCGATAAAACTTCCAAAGCTTCGTCTAGGAGGGCTTTTGCACGCTCGATTTCCCAAAGAGCCGACTCTTCCTGAATTTTGCGTATTTCCACCAGAGTCCGGGCATCGTTCATCTCCTTTTCACTGGTAAACCCTTTGGCAAACAACTCCTGCACACGACCCAGGTCCTGTTCCGCTTGCAAGCGCTGAGCCCTGGATTCCAGTGATCGCGCTTTTGCGGTGTTAATGGACACCTTGCGCTGGCTCACTTGAGTCTCGTACCGGTCGGGGTCGACTCTTACCAGGAGGTCCCCTTTTTTGACCAACTGACCCTCCACGACGGGAAGGTCAATGATCTCACCGGCAACTTCCGAGGATATTTTAATCTCCACTTCAGGGAAAATGCGTCCTGTCGCCGACACCATGCGGGTCACGGTCCGCCTCTCAGCTTTTTCGACGGTAACCTCGATTAACTTCTCCTTCTTTTGAGTCACAAGGACAACTACAGTCGCAACGACAATCAGGATCAGGACCGAAAAAACGATCAGCTTCTTCTTGGATTTTTTTCTAGGACTCACAGAGGGTTACTTTCGATTTGAAGTTTGGTTAAAAGGTATGGGTAGGCGGATTACGCGCAAATTACAAATAAGATTCATTAATAGACAAGAGCTCTGGCTTTTGGAGTGTCCCGTTGAAGGGTTGTTCCTGGTATAAGTGATGATTATTCAACGTTTATCAACCATTGGACCCGCAAAAGATTCAAAGAGTCGCAAAAAAATTTCAGATTCAGTTGCACACATCCGGTGAGTTCAGCTTGCTACCCATCATTGCAGCGTCCCCTTCCACGAATAATGCCTGCTCCGCACGAATTCATTCATCTCAAAGGAATCCGTC
>JAPUIL010000103.1 GCA_027297085.1 Verrucomicrobiota bacterium
GGTACATATGCTCCCCTGCCTCATCAGTTTGGAGGATCGGAAAACCTTGGCCATTAAATGTTAAAATCGGAAATCCGGGATGCCGGTACCGGTTTCCCATTTGAAAACCAACAAGCCTTCTGGCCGTACTATCAGGATCGAGGGGATTCACAGAACTTATGGTAATGTCACGATCGATCCAATTCCACGAAATCAAGATCGCTTGATCCTCTTTGTACCAAAGAAGATCACCATACCTGTCCTCCATTTCAAATAATACTTTGGGACTACCGGTAAAAGGAGCTGAATTCGCAAATATTTTATCCCTAATCCTGCTGGTGTTGTAGGAGTTTCCTCCATCCTGAGCTTCCACCCAGACAACCGTGGCAGGCTCGTCACTTCTCCATTCAAAATCCCGAGCGCCTCTACGAACCATCCCACCGCCATAAGGCAATTCCTCCACTAAAGGTGCTGATGCCACCCGTTTAACTTCCAGGCTTTCCAAATCCCACACTTCAAGATCGTAGGCGAACTGTTCTTCAGTCACCAGATAGGACCACGGTTGAACCAATCGTTCCACCAAAAGGTACTTTTGATCAGGTGAGTCATAGAAAGACCTGAACAACCCAGGTTGACCAACGTGTTGGTGTGAGCCGTCCAGTGAGATCCGGGTCATTTGAGAGGTGAAAAAATATTCGAACTCCTCCACATCAAACTGGGTCTTGATCAAACCCCGGTTGGTTTGCGTGGGTAAGGGTTGAGAAGTGGTTTGCCGAACAATAGCACCGGTTGGAACTGGCGGTCGTATGGGTCTTTCCCCCAATGATTTGGATATCGTTTTTAGCCAGATTGATTGGCTGTCCCCCGACCAATCCAACATTTGTCTCATGCCCGCATGTACTGGAAGCTCACTCCAGAGTGTTGCTTTTCCCCGGATAGCATCCACCTTCCACAAATTAACCGCCTGATCAGATTCAATTAGCACCGCCACATATTTACCATTGGGCGACCAGTGGGCATGAATAATCACAGGATCTTCCGGAATCCCCTCAATGGTTAACTCCTTTCCAGAGAGTATCTCCACCACTGCAATATTATTGGCATAGATCATTTCGCTCCGGCAGCGAGTTTCCACAAACATCTGAAATCCTGCCAGAACGATCTCTTCGCGTGCCAAACGCTCCATCGGCATGAACCCCGATGCTTCAAGTCGCAAAAACCGCTTTCGGGTCGGATCTGGACTATAAAGAGGCAGCCTGGGATTCTCAGCCAAACGGACAATTTCCTGCGATGGCTTGCGGAACTCGATTTCAGGACTGGCCGATACCTTAGCCACCCAGGCAACTGCCAGGAAAATGCAAAGGCTAAGGTAGGGTTTCGGCATCGAGATGGTATTCTAGGGCATGTTCAGTAGATCTAGCGAGCTAAGATGGTAGCTTTTTATGGAGTATCGCAGAGCTCTGAAGGGCAACAAGACATCAATTATTTAGAATCAATTCGGCTCAATATATTCCATATTAAACACCATTACAAACCAATACACCGCTGCTAATCCTCTTCCAACTCGGGGGCCTGCATGCCGCGGGGTGTCACATCCACCAAGTCATTCCGCGCTATTTCCTTTTTAGAAAGCTCTATGGGCAAATTGCTTCCAACGCAGCTAGAAAACCTTCCGGTGGCGCCTTGGCGTCGATAATGATCTGTTTGTCTCCAGGAAGCCGGACGATCATGTCAGGCCTGGCTCGCGATCCATCCTCACGATCCTTGCTCTGCTGTTCTTCAAAGTCGCAGTGCTCCAGCATCCCTGCCATCTCCACAACTTTTTTCAGCTGTATTTCTCCCCATCTGCCTCGGACGCGTGGCGTACTCAATGCACGTACCAGATTTCCTGTTTCAGCATGTAAACGCGTCTGCCCTTCTGCAAGCGAGAGCACTTGTTCTTTCAGGGCTTCATAGGCCCCAACCCGAGCCTTTTCGATTTCACCCACCTTTTGGCCAAATTGTTTCAGCGGCGTATTGATCGGTTTTAACAGAGCCTCAATGGTTTGTTTTCTTTGTTCCAGTTCACCTTTGGATTTTACCTGCTGGGTGTTTAGCTGCTCTTTGGCCAACTGCAAAAAGGATCGGCTGTTTTCTTTGAGTGCGTCGCCGGATAAAGCTTTGAATACATCGGAAAATCGTTTCTCCAACTCCTGGAATAACTCTTCTTTTTCCGTAAAGTTCTTTCTTTCCGCTTCCAATTTGGTTTCCAGGGGTTTTACCTCAGTCTTAAACTCGGCCAATTGATCCAGGGCTGCCTGAAGTTGAACGCTTACCGCTCGATGACCCTCATCCAGGTTTACCAGCTCCTCATCCCTATGCCGAACCCGTTCTCTGAGTAGTAAAATCCCTGAACGTTGTATCAGAAAAATGACGACACTTCCTAAAGAGATTCCCGCAATACATGCCATTACCGGTAGCAGCCAGTCCATGGGCGTAAACTATCTGTTCAGCCTCAACTTTTATAAATGGCAAATACAGCTCAAACAGCCTGTCTTGGCAGATCAATGGACCGGTCAGCATACCCCGTAAAACCAGAGGCACCCGCCTTGCGGCGGGTGCCCGGTTTTGAAACGTTGGACCGGATAGCTTCCCGGCCACGCAACCAACTAATACGATCCGATTGCGGTTTCGGATCCAGCGGCACGTTTGTCATTGGATGGGAAGCAATAGATCGCAACACGCCACCGAAGCGGCGTTCAAGCTTCAATAATACTTGAAAAGTCCCCTTAAAAGAATCCGGCCTTTGCCCGATTCAGCACCCTATAATTCTATAAGGGTTATAAGTTTTTCTCTTAACAGCCTGTAAGAATATCCCCTAACGAAAAACGCCGAATTTTTCTTAGTTTTTGTCCATGCCAGATGCATCCGGACTACTACTTGCCATGCCAAAAAGTGCGAATGACGTTTTGGCGATTTCCTGTCTCCTTCAAATACGAATCAATTTTGCCACCTGGAGACTCATAGAATCGGATTGCAAATTCAGACCTGGCTCGTGAATAAAAGGCGCCGTTTATCAAATTATTCGTAGTGATATGTCGATAGAAAGGCAACGTTTTGGAGGTATTGAACGTCTCTATGGGAGCAAGCAGGCAGCTACCTTGGCAGCGTCCCATATAGCGGTGATCGGTATCGGAGGTGTTGGTTCCTGGGTGGCTGAAGCCCTTGCCCGCTCTGGGTTTGGGAAACTCACTCTCATTGATATGGACGAGATTTGTGTCACCAATACAACCCGCCAGGTCCATGCCGAGACAGCAACGGTTGGGCAGATGAAAACGGCCGCCATGACCCGGCGAATTCATTCCATTAATCCCGACTGTCAGGTTATTGAAGAAAACAGCTTCTTTACACCTGCCACCTGTGATGCGCTTTTGGACAAAAGGTACCATTGCGTTATCGATGCTATCGACGATTCAAGAAACAAGTGTCTCCTCGTTGCTCGTTGCAAATCTAATAAAATACCGCTCGTTACCACCGGAGCGGCTGGAGGTCGGCGCGACCCTGCCAAATTTCAAATTTCTGATATTACCAGCACTTATAAGGATCCCCTGATATCCAAGGTCAGGAAAATACTTCGTCAGGAATACGGATTTTCCCGAAATAAGAAACGCTCCTGGGGAATCCCCTGTGTATTTTCGCCGGAACCGGTTGTTTACCCGGATCGAAACGGAACTGTTTGCGGATCCAAACCCGACGACACTGAGTTAAAACTCGACTGCGAGAGTGGCTATCCTGCATTTCTCACGGAGTTGAGATGTCGGGCTCGACAACTGAGAGGTGAGGGCGCGCACTTTCGTGCGTAACCGAGCCAAGATGGAGGAACACCCGGCATGTCAACCCGCCGTGTCGAGCCGTAGCTGCCAGCGAAGGCTGAAGGAAGGGCGCAGCAAAAGCCTAAGCCGTATTCAGCTTCGGTTTTCATCTTTCAGCCTTTAGCCTTCGTCCTT
>JAPUIL010000104.1 GCA_027297085.1 Verrucomicrobiota bacterium
AGCCGTCGCCTTAGCAGGCTATGGCTAGGCACGGCGATTGCAAGGAATGACCCCGACGTCGGCCTTGCTTCGATAATTGACAAAAAATCGCTTAAGTGAGTGCCATTCGCATCAATGCCGTTAGCCCCGGTTCCATCAAAACAGAAATGCTGGATCGTTTTGCTGGGGAGACGGAAGAAGAACAAAAACAAACGCTTGAATACTTGGAGTCACTGCATCCGATTGGTCGCATTGGTGAGCCAGAAGAGATAGCTGGGGCTGTTCTTTGGCTCTGTTCAGAAGAGGCCTCGTTCATGCTTGGACAGAGTATCACCGTTGATGGAGGATTTACTGCCATCTAGTACTAGAGCAAAATACTGAAAGAGAGGGTAGGCTTATGAAAAAAATAGATTAGAAGCATTCAGCGATGGTGTTCTCTCAATTATCATCACCATCATGGTACTGGAAATGAAAGTGCCGCACAGTGCCGAATGGCACTCGGTTAAGCTGAGTTCCATCTTTCAAAACGAGTAGAGGCCGGAAAAAGAAAAACTGTCCCTTCAGGTCAGCGTGATCCTGGATGAGGTCCTGGTTTTCTGACCAGAAATCCTCTAACCAGTATTTGCCTTTTGAAGAGACAGTCTCCGGAAAATATTGATGGTTATTCGAACAGATAAGTTTCGGCCAAACCTACGCCTTCCGCGCCGTCTTTGCCACTAATCACGGTGGTATAGATTCCAGGATTGAGAGTAATAAGTACCGCGGATTCTCTGGAATCGGCTGGTGCCAGAGGACTGGCTGCAATTTCTTCCTGTCTATCCCCGTTCATCCAATCATCATTTACCACTATCATTTCGTCTCCCTGAAATACCGTCATTATGGGATCATCCAACGGGTCTGTGATACCGGAATCGATCAGACTGGGGCCAAGTGCGCGCAGCAGAACATCTACAGGTTTGTCTCCGAATATTACCAAACCGCCTATGAGTTCTTTCTGATCTGAACTTACAAATCCACGTGTTGACATGTTCACAAGACGTGTAACCCGAGTTTGAGCAAAGCTAGGGTTATGCACGGAATTTCGACCATTGTGAGGTGTTCCCGCATAAGGAAACACTTTGTTATAGATCGCATCGTTTTCGTTTACATTGTCTATGCCATCTGCAACTACCAGGGTAAGCGGATCGGTCCGTAAGTCACTGATAACCGCGGTAATCGCGATGTCGATTACGTCATCTCCGAAACGCCGGCCGTTGGGCCAACCGCCCGGGACGGTTCCGTTGCCAAATCCGTCGGATATCTGGCTTAGCAGCGTATCGCCTCCGAATATGCCAAGACGCGAGAAGCCTTCATCCGCACCAGATCCGCCTTGCAGGCGAGCAGGTCTAGTAGACAGGTCGACTCGTATGAGGTCGGGGATAAAAATGCCGACCAGGTCCGTGCGGTTATCCGTTGGTGCGACTGCTTCTCCACCGAATACCAGTGCGTTAATCAGACCAGCCAGCTCGGGAGTCTCCGCATATTTTTGAAATAAGGCTACGTCTTGAGTCGGCTTGCTCTGGTTGTAGGCATTCTTGTCTTCAATCGCAACAAGCGCTTCGCAGAAAAGCGGATTTCCCAGTCGTCCAACCTGGGTCCACAAGCCAAGCTCTATGCGACTGGTTGTTGCATAAACACCAACCGATTGCATATCACCTCCGATATCCTCAACAGGAATCTCCAGCATTATGATATGGGTGTTGAAGCCCGACTGACTATCAAAACTTTCTTTACCCGAACGAAGCATCAAGAGGTCAAAGATGGATTGTATGTCCCCATAGAAACCATCCTCCCTTTGACCGGCGAAACTTCTGTATCCGTTGGCCAATGACGCAATGGATTGAGCGGTATAATCATCAAGTAAAAGAGGATCATCGACACCTGGTTTCGCTTTGTTCATGCCATCGTTCTCCAGGTTGTACTTGGGTGTAGCGACACCCTGATTATTGGGCGGTACTATACCGGTTCCCATGTCAGTTACCGTTGCACCGTTGTCTTCGACTTTCATAACCGAATAAGTTTGAACAAGATTCTGGCTTGCGTCTCCTACTGTGTCTATCACTCCCAGATAAGATTGCAGGATCGTTGCCTCAGTTTTATATTCCGTTTCGAATTGGAACTGGTAAGAAATCGTATCGGCTCCCGTTGCCAGGTCGTCTCCGGTTGACAGGTGAATTTCGTAGAGTACACCGGGATCAAAATTATACTTGTTAGGACCGATGCCAGGTTCCTCGAAGGGATAAGTGGACAATCCTACCACCAGGTATTTTTGACCATCGCGCTCAGTTAGGAAGGCATAAACGTCCGCCAGATTGGCCGGGTCGTCGAAGGTGATAAGTGGAGCATCCATGTGACTGGAAGCGAAGGATGTTTGGACGCCCGCCAAGGCCAATGCCGCTAAGACCAATAGGCTTGAAGCGTTGGTCAGCTTGCGCCGAGGTTTTGCCCAGGCGCTTAGGTTTTGAAGTATTGTTTTCATTTTATTGTGCGTTTTTTTGATTTTAGTATGTGATTAACTTGAAAATTTGATGGATGCATTCAGTTCCCTCAGAGCGTCGAGTTCGGACGAAGTTTGTGCGGAGCTAAACCTGTCAGCGGAATCAAGATGGGTATTGGTTTCGCTTTGGTTTCCGGCCTCGTGGGCAATAAGAGCGGCTATCAACGAAGTGCGACCGTCTCCGTATCCGTAACCCAATGACACTCTTATGCTTTTATCTTGTAAGGATTGCTGAATGCGGATCAAATCCTCCCAGCATTTGTAGGATAAAATTTGTGAAATCGTATCCGTTTCGCTGGTACTAATTGCCGGGTCTAGACGTTGTTCTGGTGCGGAATGGGTGTTGTGGGCATAGCTGTCCTGAGGTATTAATAGCAATAGAGACCAAGTGTGTAAGAAATAGAGTTGCAGGGCGTGTGTCATCGGGAGGATTCTCATTTAAATTTTGCTTTCTGACTGGGAACACGTCGGGTTCCTGAAATCGGATCTATTATTTTTTGATTTTCCTGGCGGAGTGATCCCTTTAGCGTCCTCCTAGATCCGAACAGCCCGAAGTTACGTGTCCTTATAAACGAGAAATGAATGCGTTTATGAGATCGACTTATCCCCTGTGTACCATTCTTAAAATGGTCGCTGACCATGGTGGTGAGCCCAGGACTAGCTTTTCATCGTTGACCAGAAAAGCCCAAGCTCGGATGCTCATGGGTGTTTCTCCCATGGACGAATCCAACCGCTTGAAATTGAGTGCCGCAATCGACGGAATACATTCCGGTGAGAAGGAAGCTTTGGGCACAATTTACGATATGTATGGCAAGGTGGTGTATTCTATTTCTCTAAAAATATTGAATCATTCAGCCGACGCAGAGGAAGCAACGCAGGATGCTTTTTTAAGCTTATGGAAGCACGCGGAAAGCTTGAGCGGAAAACCTGCCAAGGTTCTTCCCTGGCTATTGCGAGTGGTGCGGAATCGATCTATTGATACGATTCGAAAATCAAGTAGACGTCCGCCATCGTCGCAGGTAATGAAAACGCCTGAGGTTGCGGAGCTTGAAAAGGACCACGCTGAGAAATCTACCGCTTTGGATGCCTTGTTAGATTCCGAGCGTTCGGATCGAGTCAAACGGGCAATGAATCAGCTTCCTCCCGATCAGATGACTGTGATCGAGCTGGCCTACTTCAGTGGATTCAGCCAAAGTGAAATCGCTCGCGAACTTAACGAGTCGTTAGGAACCATCAAATCCCGGGCACGTTATGCGTTATCCCGATTGAGAAAAGAACTGGAGGGCTGCCATGTCATTTGAGGAGCTTGAGAATCTTGCAATTGCATACCTGCTTGACGAATTAGGTGAAAGCGAGCGGTCCGCATTTGAACACCGAATGGCAAAGGAGCACGAGCTCGCCAAGCTGGTAGATGATTTGGAGCGGTCCATGGGTTTGGCCATTATGGCCAGCACCGATCTTGTTGAACCCAGTGCCGATCTCAGAGACCGTCTTCTGGATGCTATTCCTGAGGACGAGTCTCTTTCAGCCACGGTCAATGAACCAACTAGTGAAAATAAGGTCGTCCCATTTCCGGTTCTCAAGGCAACATTGGCTGTTGTCGGTTGGGCAGCTGCGGCTTGCCTGGCCATTGTTTACCTGAACCAGCGGGAGAATTTTGATGATCTCCAAACTGAGAAAAGCTCAGTCATCGCCGAAAATGTATCACTACAATCCCGGGTTGGGGAGTTGTCGGAAGCTGCCTCAGCCAATCAGGCGAGAATTGAGGAATTGTCTAGTTCTATGGATTCCGCCCTTGCCGAAAATGTATCACTGCAATCCCGGGTTGGGGAGTTGTCGGAAGCTGCCTCAGCCAGTCAGGCGAGAAATGAGGAATTGTCTAGTTCTTTGGATTCCGCCCTTGCCACTAATGAATCGCTGAGAGCGCAATTGGATCAACTGTCTGTGCAACTGGTGGGTGTGAATGTCGAGCGGGACAACCTCGAATCCATTGTGGCAAATTTACGTCAACAGACTGTGTTAGATAAGGTTCAGATTGCGGCATTGAGTTCCGAAATCGATGAACTCCGTTACGGATTCGCTGTGTGGGATACGGAAGGTGACAGGGGCATTGTCAAGGTGTTCAATCTGCAAGCACTCGATATTCCGACCCAAGACTACCAGTTCTGGGTGATATCACCCGATCAGGAGGCGCCGATACCCGCAGGCGTCTTCCAGGTGGATGAACAAGGACGTGCAGAATACGCTTTTGCTCCGACCATCCCCGTTACATCCGTGGGGGCGTTCGCAATCAGCCTTGAGCCCAAGGGTGGATCCTCGTCGCCAACGGGTCCGATAGTTCTTTCTGGGGCTCTGTAAGCTTCAGATTGTTGGATCTGGTTTTTCCTCTCCTGACTTTTCCTATAAGTTTTTTTAAATTCCTGCTCGATCCTTGCGTTCGAAAGATAGGCTACGAATTTATTTCTGAATAGCCTGAAGTTGAAAGGGGTGCATGGCTCAGAATTCCATTTTCTTATCCAATACAAAGAATTTAACTGTCTCGCGTTTGACACCGTCATTTTCCATGGCCTCCGCGGTGTCAGGCGACTCCAACTCCTTGAAGAAAGTGTCGACGTCACTCACTTCGAAAGAAACAACAATCTGGTTGCCTTCATTAACGGTCGTAAAACTGACCGGACTTTTAATTGTTTGGCTCCTAAAGAGTTCACCGTGGGTTCCGAAACCTTCTTCCCATTTTATCAAATCCTCAACTTCTCCTGTCGCTATAATATTTGGCATAATTTCACCTTCAATGTGGGTTATTAGTGGATTGAGATTAAATTCTCTTTGGCTACTCAATGCAAACAAAAGCGGCAGAGATGGTGACGTTGGGGTGTAATTTTAAGTGCGGGGTAAATCAGGAAAGAAAAGTCAGATTTTTTCACTTTAAAGTTACAAGTGTTCACCCTTCTGAAATAGAATAGGGATGGACTCAAAAACACGAAGAACTGAGGATCAAAAATTGGAACAGTTGGTCGAGGCGCTGACGGACAAACCTGAGCTGACCCAACGCTTGCTCTCGATTGCAAAACTGGCGAGGGGGCCAGATGGAGTCAGCCCTAGCATTGAAGTATTTTTACCACTTTTTGCCAGATCCTACTTGCCTCGTCTAGTTTCTTGACGGCGTGCCAAATTCTTAGATTTTTTAGGCAATTTGCTGGAAGGAGATCTTTAACTCTTTTTCGAATTTATGCATGCGTTGGGCATCGCGCCCCGCTATCAATGCGAAGGAAATACCAGTCTTGCCAGCACGTGCCGTTCGGCCACTGCGGTGGATGTAGTATTCGGTTTGTTCTGGAAGCTGATGGTGGATTACAAATGAAAGGCCTTCGATGTCGATGCCTCGAGCTGCTACGTCGGTTGCGACCACGTATTGGATTCGTTCCTTTCTAAACGCGCGCATGATTTTCTCTCGATCTTTTTGAGACAGATTGCCCTGTAGCACTCCGGTTGCAAAACCCAAGTCATTTAGGGCCTCTCCCAAGTTAATCGCTCCGGCTTTGGAACGGCAAAAGATGAGGCCGCGTTCTTTCCCTTTCCTTTCCAGGAACTTTGCAATGCGAGCAGGTTTGTCTTCGATCTTGCACCTGAGAAACTGGTGCGTAATCGCTTCGTGCATGATATCCTTGCTCTCGAGTAGCAGGTGTTTGGCATCGTGCGACATATAAATTTTAACCAACTTCTGGATGTCTTCCGGAATCGTCGCTGAAAACAACCACATACTTTCACGGTTACTGGTTTGATTAATTATTTTGGTTAGATGCTCCCGGAATCCCATGGTGAGCATTTCGTCCGCTTCATCGAGAATCACCCGCTTTACTGTCGATAGGTCTACGGCGCGCATTTTCAGCAAATCGACCAATCGTCCCGGTGTGGCCACTATGATGTGAGTCCTGCGCGCGAGTGCCTTTACTTGGATCTCGATCTTGTCGCCCCCATACACCGCTTCGGTAAAAATCTTATCCGTATACTTTGTAAATTTAAACAGGTGTTTCGCTACCTGTTGTGCCAGTTCGCGAGTCGGCACCAGAATCAAACCCTGGACCTTGTCCGACTTTGGGTTAATTCGCTCAAGAAGTGGTAGACCAAATGCCACCGTTTTACCTGTACCCGTCTGAGCACGACACACGAAATCCGATCCATCCTCCATCAGGAAAGGTATGGCCTTTTCCTGCACCTCGGTGGGTTGCTTGATTCCCAGTTCATCGAGGCCCTTGATCAGGTTTTTGTTTATTCCCAGTGTTTTAAAATTGCTCATAGTTGACTTATGCAATGTTGCGAGAAGCCAGAGAATGCTACCTCAAGCAATCAAAAAGGGAGGTGGGGCAGTTTGGAGAATCTCCAAGGATGTTCATCTAATCCTTAGAAGCGAACAGACCCAGCATAATTTGACTATAAACCACTGACCCAGTTGGTTTTCCCCTCACAGCCCTCGCTCTAAGACGGAGACCCTAAGCTGTGAGCTGGCTCGCCGCGAGCGGTAGACTCG
>JAPUIL010000105.1 GCA_027297085.1 Verrucomicrobiota bacterium
CTTCCAGCAACCGACTCATCAAGTGCCAGCGGGATGGAAAAGGGTTCAGCCATTTCAAGCATCCGATTTTCAAGTCCGGGAGAAAGTGGCTGCTCGAGAAATTCAACCGGCTGACCTTCCAGGAATTCCAGCCAGGCAGAATAAGCCGATTCGGACAGTCCGCCATTGGCATCCAGCCGAAGACGTTGCCCCGGGGTTAGCTTTTCGACCAATGCCTCTATTTGCCTGGTTTCCTCCTCAATCGAGTGCAGACCAATCTTGACTTTAAAAGTGGAAAACCCATCAGCCTGTTTTTCTTCCAACGAAGAGGACGAGGTAATCAGTCCGGCGACAGGAAATGTACGTCGGGAAGCCGATCTGGAACGGTGTTCCAAGGCGGCAGACAAGGCAAAACCACAACAGGGTAGTTCAGTCGGAACTTGAAGAGCTCCTGTGATTTCAGGCGGAACCTCTTTACACCACTGTAAAGCCTGTTCGACGGTCTCCGTTCCAAACCAGGGGACGGGTGCGATTTCGCCAAAACCAACAGACCCATCCACATCCTCCAAACGAATCACCATTCCTTCCCGCCAATGCCACTCTCCATGTGCGGTGGCTAGAGGACGCAGGAATTTTCTGCGGTAGCAGAGGTACTCAAATCGGATGCTCATGCAGGATAATAAGAAGGGCGAACTGTACAGAAAAAAGAATAATTTGACACCAGGAATTTAACCTACAAGAAACGACCATGGAAAACATGAAACATCCTCTGGACGGGGAGTACTACCTCCCGGCCGATCAATTTTTCCAACAAAACGCTCCTACCGGGTTGACCTATGACGATGTTTCCCTCGCTACCCGGTACTCCGAAATTCTTCCCCGCCAGGCCACCCTGGAAACTCAACTTTCTGACAGGCTGACCCTGCAGATCCCTATCCTGTCGGCGGATATGGATACCGTTACAGAATCGGAGATGGCAGTAGCTATGTCGCTCAACGGCGGAATGGGCATCATCCATTTCAATATGGAGAACAAGCAGCAGGTGAAACAAGTGGCGCGGGTGAAACACCACATCCACGGATTGATCCAGGAGCCCGTCACTATTTCGCCCAACGATAAGATCGGCGATGTTCTTGAACTCATTGAGCGCAAAAACTTCAATTTCCGCACCTTCCCTGTAGTAAATGACAAGGGCAAATTGATTGGGCTACTGTCCGGATCCGTTGTGCGGGAGCGATATAGTAACATTGAGGTGATCAAAGCCATGACACCACGGGAACGTTTGCTCACTCTAAATGAGAAAAACCTGGAGGATGATCCAATCACAGCGGCGGACAAATTTTTTAACGAAAACATCGGCATTCATAAAATTTTGGTGATCGACGATGACGACCACTTGAAAGGCCTGTTCACCCTAACTGATGTGGAGCAGATCACTGCTGAGAAAACTTCCGTGGTGAAACCCAGCCGGGATTCGAACTTTCGACTGCAAGTGGGTGCAGCCGTTTCTGCGGTCCGGAATGACGATGGATCGATAGACCACGATTCTACCCTCGAGCATTTACAGAATCTGGTGAACGAGAATGTGGATGCCGTAGCGGTTTCGTCCGCTCATGCTCACACCCTCAGCATGGGACAAGTGGTGAAACTCATCCGAGGTGCGTTCCCGGACCTGACCATCATTGCCGGAAACGTTACCAGCGCCGCGGGAGTGGAATTTCTCGCTGGCTGCGGGGCCAATTCCATCAAGGTTGGACAAGGCCCAGGATCCATTTGCACTACCCGCATCGTAGCCGGAGTCGGCATACCCCAACTAACGGCTATTCACGTAGCCACACAAGAGGCAGCCAAACTGGGTGTGCGAATTATAGCCGATGGCGGAATAACAAAATCCGGCGATATGGTAAAAGCCCTTTCCATGGCCGACGCCGTCATGTTGGGGAGTTTGCTCGCCGGCTGCCGGGAAAGTCCGGGCGAAGTGATCGAAATCAACGGGCAATTGTACAAGAATTACCGAGGCATGGGTAGCCATGCCGCAATGAAGGCCGGATCGGCTGCCCGCTACGGTCATGAAAAAACTCAAGCCGGGCACAAAGTGGCAGCTGAGGGAATCGAAGCTCTGAAGGAATTATCCGGGCCGCTCGAAAAGATTTTATCCGAATATGTGGGAGGAATTCAATCCGGCATGGGTTACTTGGGCGCCCCCACCATAGCGGATCTGCATTTGCGATCGCGCTACATGCGCATTTCTCCGGCGGGGCAAAGGGAGTCGGCCACCCACGATGTTATAGAGGTGAAGACACCCAAAGAGAACTAACCACCCTGGGTTTCTCACCGGATATGCCTAAAGAGATAGTTCAATTTTTTGGTACAACCGAGGCATATTGTTCAATTCCACCTCGTTGGGATTCAGTTTAGGCACATCCTTGGACCGACATGCCGAGTGTTCCTCCTTCCCGGCTCGGTTACGCACCAACGTGCGCGCCCTCGCTTATCAGTCGTCAAGCTCAACATCTCAATTCCATGAGAAACCCAGGCTAACTGAGCTGTCGTTGCTCACGGATACTTGAAAACCAGAACTACTCACCGGATGTGCCTAAAGGGGAAGATTCTTTTATTTTGCACAATTGAGGACTCTTTCCAAAATGCATCCCGATGATGTTCGGTTTAGGTAAATAGATTCACAATTCGAGAAAGGTCTAGCGAATATTGTTTACTAGGAAGATGCAGATGAATATCTCTGCACGCTTTGTTTGAATCGACTGACTAACATCCCTTCACCATGGCGACGCCAGCATTCTCCAGTAAGATAATTGCCGACACCGGAATCAGTTTCGGTGACGAAGGCAAAGGACGACTCATCTACGAGGTCATTTCCGAACTAAAACAAACCACCGGTCAGGAAGATCCGGTAGCGGTAGTACTTAAGGTAAACGGCGGCGCCAACTCCGGGCACACAGCCGGAGGATTGAAGCTCAACCTGCTGCCAGCAGGTGTGATCGCGGAAGAAGTACCACATCTGGGAATCGGGGCCGGGGTGGTAGCCGATCCACGAAAATTTATCTGGGAAGCCATACCTCTAGAGAACCGTGGTTACAATGTGATCAGCCGGCTGGCCATCGACGAACGGACCATGGTTTCGGATCTAACCCATCGCTTGCTCGACCTGGCATTTGAGTACTACCGCTCAGATATTCTGGGTGAGACTCCCCGTGGTTCCACCGGACGAGGTATTACTCCTTCTTTTCAGGATGAAACCGGACAGTGGCAGACTTACTATGCTATTTTCAGGGGATCGAAAGAAACGTTTCGTAAAAAGCTGGAGCAGAAATGTGACCGCGCTGCCCGAACGATCCAACACGTTTGCCAAATGCCCGCGCATGAATGGAACAAGCTGTTCGATACTCTGACCACGGCAGAACTCAGGGCGAACCAGGAGAGCATCGACACCGGGATCTTCCAAGCCGAGGAGTTTGATTTCACCTGTTTCAAAGGAAGCGAGCCTTTCACCATCAACGTGGACCGTTTGACCGATGTCTACTGGGAAGCAGGCCAGCAGCTGGTTGAGCAGGTGACAGACGTGCGCGAACTTATTCTCAAGGCCTTAGAAAAGGGAAAGTACATCATCGGTGAATTCGGACAATCGTACTGGTTGGATAAACGGCAGGGTTTCAGCCCCAACGTGACCGCCTCCCACAGTTTTTCCCCAGAAATTTTCAATTCGGCAGGCATTCCTGTACAATCCGTCCACACCATCGGGGTGGCCAAGGCCTACGATACTAAAGTGGGTACTCATCTTTTCATTTCGCAGTTTCCGGAAGACGACCCCTTGGGCAACTGGTTGAAAAAATTGGAATTTGGAACCTCCACCGGTCGCCAACGGATGGTCGGTTGGTACGATGCCGTGGAAAAAGGGGACGCCTTGCGTTACGGAGGATTTCAGGATCTGGTCATTAATAAACTCGACGCACTGAGTCACAATCCGGACTGGTCAGGGTCCCTCAAAGTTTGCGTGGCCTACCAGAACAAAGCTGGCAACCGGGTGACCCACGTACCGCGCGATGAGATCTATCGGTCTGAGTTGTCTGCCGTGTATGAAGAATACGACGGTTGGTCCGAGGATATTTCAACGGTGCGGAATTTTTCAGCACTGCCCGTTCAGGCTCAAAGGTATGTGGCCGGAATGGTTAAAGCTACCTGCGATATTGCCTACGAGGGGAATTACCCTGAATCACTGGTCAATTTACGCTATATCGGAGTGGGGCCAGACCTGGAGCAAATCATAAAAGATGTGCCCGATACACGGGAGCTATTGAGTATATTATCCAGTCCTGTAGAGGTCTAGAAGCGCTTACGGTAAATCCTGCAGAGCTGAACCCGTTTCAGCCAGCTCTCCTGTGAGCCTTTCCAATACCTCCCCGAGCAAGTAGATGGATCCGGTAATTACAATGGTATCTCCCGGTTGACCAATCGAACAGGTCTCCTTCGAGGGAAACAGGGCCTCTTTGGTCGCATTTTCCACTGGGATGTTCGATCCATGCGGCAACCAATTCCGTAACATTTCAAAGGTAGCTAATCGGGGTTGCTGAGGCTCCAGCAAGTAGAGTCCACGTGCATGACTGGCTGCTACCGGGATAAGGAACTGAGCCCGAAAATCTCCCAACGTGCCTGCAACAATCCAAGGCTTTTGCCCTAACTCCTGCTCGAGCGAGGCGAGGTTCTCGTCCAAAAAGTAGCAACCTTCCGGATTGTGCGTGGCATCGAGAATTAACGTGCGCCCACAGGGAAGAGACACTTTCTGCCAGCGGCCCGGCCAATCGATAGCCTGAAGTGCTCGTTCAGAAACTTCCAGTAACCGTGGAAACCGGTCCTTTAAAACATCGCAAGTGGTAAGCGCGGTTGCAGCGTTCCACCGTTGAAACGTGCCAAACAGGTTTGTCTTCGGGTAGTTTTCCAGCGCATCTCCGAATTGCTCCTGGACTGAAAAGACTTCCGATTGAATCTCCAGTGCCATTCGGCGAATTACCTGAGCTCCTGGATCAGGTACCCGTCCCATCACTACGGGCTTAGACGGTTTAATGATTCCGGCCTTTTCGCTGGCGATCTTTTCAACCGTGTCACCGAGGATATTGATATGGTCCAACCCGATAGAAGTTATAACCGATATCAAAGGATCCACCACATTGGTTGCGTCCAAGCGACCACCCAAGCCAGTTTCTAAAATAGCGATATCCACTTCTTCCTGCTTGAAATGCAGCATAGCCATAGCGGCCATGAACTCAAAAAAAGTTGGGTGCTTGTCCCAATCATCCCGGCTCACCGCTTTGGCATGCAGATCCAGTTCTCTAATGAGCGCTGTGATAGCTTCCGGAGAGAGCGGTACCCGGTTGACCTGAATGCGCTCGCCCAGAAAAACTAAATGGGGCGAGGTGAAAAGACCTGTTTTGTACCCTGCAGATCTGAAAATTTGCTCCAGCATGGCAGCGGTCGATCCTTTGCCATTGGTCCCGGCAATATGAATAATTGGATAGGCCTGGTCGGGGCGTCCAATCGCTTCGATGAAACTGGCCATACGGTCGATGCCGTAAGTCGATCCCTTATTGCGAAGACTGAATAAGTAATCCCTTGTCTGAGAAAAATTCACGGGAGATGAGGAAAAGGATTCCAGTCCTATCGCCCAAGCCTAACCCTTGTGCTCAGCCGGCCACATGACCGACATGAATGACTTCAGGCGTTCGCGAAGTTCGCGACGATGAACGATCTGATCTACCAGCCCATGCTCGAGCAGGAATTCCGCAGTTTGAAACCCTTTGGGCAGTTCTTCCTTGGTGGTCTCCTTTATCACGCGGGTTCCAGCAAATCCAATCATTGCACCCGGCTCGGCAAGAATCAAGTCGCCCAAAGAGGCGAAGCTTGCCATCACTCCGGCGTACGTGGGGTTGGTCAGTACGGAAATATAGGGCAGTTTTGCTTTGGCATGCCGTGCGAGCGCCGCACTGGTTTTTGCCATTTGCATCAAGCTGAGAATACCCTCCTGTATACGGGCCCCTCCGGACGCACAAATTATAATACATGGGACTCCACTCTCAGTCGCGCGTTCGATACTTCGGGTAATTTTTTCCCCAACAACAGATCCCATGCTGGCTCCGATGAATCGGAAATCCATGACGGAGATCTCAACAGGTATGTCCAGGATTTTTCCGGAACCGCTCACCACCGCATCCGTGAGTTTGGTTTTATTGCGATAGGTTTCCAAGCGATCGATGTAGGCCTTGCTGTCAACAAATGAAAGCGGATCGACGGACGTCAGGTCAGCATCCCATTCCTTGAAAGACTCCTCATCCAGAAGCGATTTAATGCGCGTAGCCGCATCCATAGGGAAATGGTAACCACTCTTGGGAGCCACCAGCAGGTTTTGCTCAAGCTCTTTATTATAGATCAGGTCTCCCGTAATGGGATCTTTGGTCCATAATCCGTGCGGAATGTCCTTCTTTTTGACGGTTACCGTCGAGTATTTTGGCTTACTGAAAAGCGGCATGGTGGGGGATTATCCATGCCCGAGGGTAAGAATGTCAATACGATGGATACCTCTCTTTTTCAGGGCTCGCGCGCAGGAATTTAGGGTTGAACCGGTCGTAAACACATCATCTACAAGCAGATAACGATCATCGGTATTCACTTCAGACGAAGGATTT
>JAPUIL010000106.1 GCA_027297085.1 Verrucomicrobiota bacterium
TTTGGCCCCTACCGATATAAAGGGAAGCGTCAGGCTGTCGTCTCCGCTTAAGATAGTCATCGAATCGCCTAATGCCTGCCGAATCTCACAAACCCGATCGCACGATCCGCCAGATTCTTTAATTACATTCACGTGAGGATACTTTTCCCGAAGTCTGACCAGTGTATCGATACCGATATCGATGACACAACGCGACGGAATCGAATATAGAATGATAGGCTTATCAGTGGCTTCGGCTACGGCACTAAAATGATGAAATAGTCCCTTCTGGTTCGGCTTGTTATAATAAGGAGTAACATGCAGTATGGCATCCGCTCCCAGATCATGCACTTTTTTAGTAAATCCGACGGCTTCGCGCGTTGAGTTGGATCCCGCCCCAGCAACAACCGGTACTCGACCCCCAGTTTGATCAATAACCGCTTCAACAACCTGCGTATGCTCTTCGTGGCTTAGGGTAGGGGATTCTCCGGTGGTTCCCACTGGTACCAATCCTTGGACACCCTGATCGATTTGCCAATCCGTGAACGATCTCAAGCCTTTCCAATCTACATTCCCGTCTTTGAAGGGAGTGACCATAGCTGTAAGGACGCCGTAAAAATTATGAGCCATCGTGCTTTCTGTTTATTTTTACCAGGTGAGTAGGTTTTGTTTCCCTAAAAAATCAAGAAACTCTTCATATCTGCTGCGAAAGCAAGCTTCTTAACTCTTCCATCCTTCAGTCACCTTTCAAAATGAGAGCCGAAGAAATCATCAACAGCTTACTCAAATTGGCCGTCGAAAACGAGGCTAGCGATATCCACATCAAATCGGACAAACCCGGAATATTGAGATTGAACGGAATTTTGCAAGAGGTAGACATGGAGCCGATCTCCGCGGCCGAGTCTCGTGATTTTATAGCTGAAACAGTGCCCTACAAGTTTAAGGATGATTGGGAGCACAATGGCCAGATTGACTACAGTTATTCTATTGAAGGAATAGGACGTTTTCGCGTGAACGGATTTTTCCAGCGCGGGACTGTCAGTATCGTTTTTCGTCATGTAAAAGACAATCCGCCTACTTTTGATGAGCTGAATATTTCAAACGGCGAAGTTCTGGAAAAGCTCTGCCAAATGAAAGACGGTATAGTCCTAATTTGTGGAGCCACCGGATCCGGTAAATCATCGACCCTCGCGGCTATGATGAATTGGATAAACAACAATCTTAATCGTCACGTGGTCACCCTGGAAGATCCGATTGAGTTTAATTTTAAAGATCGTAAGTCGGTATTCAATCAACGCGAAATCGGCATCGATGCACCCAGTTTCTCTCAGGCAATGCGAGCAGTACTTCGTCAGGATCCGGATATCATTCTGGTTGGGGAGATGCGGGACAAAACGACTTTTGAGACTGCATTAACAGCTGCTGAAACCGGACACTTAGTACTATCTACTCTGCACTCGTCTGGTTCGCAGCAAGCCGTTCAACGATTATTTGAATTTTTTCCTCCTGAACAACAGATTATAATGCGTCGTCAGATTGCAGGGTCCCTTAAAGCAGTTTGCACTCAGTGCCTGATCCCGTCTCTGGAAGGAGATAAGCGGTATCCGGCCATTGAAACCTTTGTAATAGATTCCCTGGGCAAAAACGTTATCCAGGAAGGGCAATTTGAGAAAATCCCGGCGGTTGTTGAAGCCGGCAAGGAAATCGGTTCCAATACATTCAATCAAAGTCTCTACGAACTCGTTCAGGCTGGTATGATCAGTAAGAACGACGCTCTGAAGTTCTCTCCGATTGCGAAGGCGCTGGAAATGAACCTAAAGGGCATTTTCCTCAGCACAGGCGGCATTGTCTCGTAACGTTAGTTCTTATTTGAAATAGGGTAGAGGACTTTTTTATTGAATGGTTCAGAGAATTCTGATGCCTCAATGCCCGATATGCCAACCGGTTTACTTTTTTCAGGACAGGGTGCACAAAAAGTGGGTATGGGGAAATCTCTCTATGAAAACAGCCCCCTAGCCAAAGAACTATACGACAAAGCCAATCAGGTATTGAGTTACGACTTCAGCCAAGTCTGTTTCGAAGGCCCTCAGGAAGAGCTGACTAAGACCAACATTTGTCAACCTGCACTCTATGTCCACGGACTTGCTTGTTTTGCCTTGTGGAAGGAAGCTAAACCAAACGAAACACCTGTAGCTGCCATGGGGTTGAGCCTGGGGGAAATAACTGCCCTTGCCGCCGCGGATGTTTTTGACTTCGAGACCGGATTAAAAATCGTGGCGGAACGGGGCCGTCTTATGCAAGTGGCCTGCGACCAGACCAACGGCGGCATGGCCAGTGTTATTGGAGGAACCTGCGAAGAAGTAGAAGCCTTGGCCAACGAATTCGACGTCGATATGGCGAATCTTAATTGTCCTGGGCAAATTGTTATTTCAGGGGAAGCGGAAAAAATCCGGGCAGCTGTTGAGGCTGGAATGGATAGGGGATTCAAACGGGTCATTCCGCTGGCCGTGGCTGGCGCTTACCATAGCCGCCTGATGGAACGCGCCCGGGTAGCATTCGAAACCTTCTTGTACGATATTCCTTTTCGATCTCCCGCGATTCCCGTTATCTCAAATGTGGATGCAAAAGCCACCGATGACCCAGACGCCATCAAGGCGAAATTAGTAAAACAAGTGGTTTCGGCTGTATTATGGGAAGATTGTATGGCGGTCGCCAATTCAACTGCAGGAGTAGACCAGTTTGCTGAATGCGGCATGGGAGGGGTTCTCAAAAGCCTGGCAAAACGAATCGACCGCGAGCTCAATGTAGTATCCTTTCAGGAGTTTTCAGATTTCCAAGTTTCCTGACTGCAGGCGGGAAAAGCCTTGCTTACACTGATTATTTCCATCCAATTTCCCCCCTTTATGCCCTACCGAAGGCACGTGATTGTTCCGTGTTTCGTGCAGGCCAATTCATGGATTCACTAAAAAACATTCGCAACTTTTGCATCATTGCTCACGTCGACCACGGCAAGACCACCTTATCTGACCGCCTGCTGGAGAGCACTGAAACAGTTACTAAGCGGGAGATGAAGGAGCAGTTGCTTGACTCTATGGATTTGGAACGCGAGCGCGGTATCACCATTAAGGCTCATCCGGTCTGTATGTTATATCATGCCAAGGACGGCCAAGATTACCGGTTTAGCCTGATTGATACTCCAGGTCATGTGGATTTTTCGTATGAAGTGTCGCGGAGCCTGGCTGCTGCGGAAGGAGCCTTACTACTTATTGATGCCGCTCAAGGTGTGGAGGCTCAAACGGTGGCCAATGCCCATCTGGCTATTTCTCAAGACCTCGTTATCATTCCAGTCATCAATAAAATCGATCTTCCTGGAGCCAACTTGGACCTTTGTTTGCATCAGCTGGAAGAGGTTCTTGCGATTCCCGCGGAAGAAGCGATTTTGGCCAGCGCAAAAGAGGGCATTGGGATCTCGGAAATCCTGGAAGCTGTTGTAGAGCATGTGCCACCTCCGCGCCTTGCAGATTATCCTCAAACACGAGTACTGATCTTTGATTCTGTCTACGATGCTTACAAAGGTGTTATTTGCTATGTGCGGATGTTTTCCGGATCGCTCAAACGTGGCGACAAGATCTTGATGATGAGCGACAACGTCAAAGCGGAGCTCAAAGAAGTCGGTATTTTTACACCTGCCATGAAGGAAACATCAGAGTTGACGGCAGGAAATTCCGGATACGTGGTAACTAATATCAAAGCGGTTTCCGATATAAAAATCGGCGATACCATCACCTTGGAGAAAGAGCCTGCAGTCGACATGCTATCCGGTTTCCAGGAAGTTCGTCCCATGGTTTATAGCGGTATCTATCCTTTGGATACGTCGGACTACCAAAAACTGAAAACGAGCATGGGGAAGCTGCGACTAAACGATTCAGCTTTTACATTTCAGGCTGAAAGCTCGGTGGCTTTAGGTTTTGGTTTTCGGTGCGGATTTCTAGGCTTACTCCATATGGAGATCGTTCAAGAAAGGATTCGGCGAGAATACGATGTCGATATTATTGCCACGTACCCAAGCGTTGTATACAAACTCAAGACGACGGACCACAAATTCATGAAGGTGGACAATCCGGTCAACCTGCCAGACCCGGAAACAATCGCCTATCTGGAAGAACCCATGATCGTTGCCACCATTCACATTCCGAGTTCATTTATTGGCGACATCCTTGCACTGGTAATGGACAAACGAGGATTCTGTGAACATACAGAAACGCTCGATGAGACTCGACTCATGTTGACCTGCCGGCTGCCGCTTAATGAAGTACTGGTGGACTTCAACGACAAGCTGAAAAGTATTACCAAGGGTTACGGGTCCATGGACTATGAATTCTCCGACTATCAGCAATCCAAGCTTGTGAAGCTGGATATATTGGTAAATGGAGAATCCGTGGATGCTTTCTCATCGATTGTTCACGTAGATAAAGCTGCGAGTAAAGGAAGGGAGCTATGTAAAAAATTGAAGGACATCTTACCGCGCCAGATGTTTAAGATACCCGTACAAGCCACTATCGGTGGAAAGGTCATTGCTCGCGAAACATTGAGCGCCTATCGCAAAGACGTAACCGCAAAATGTTACGGGGGCGATATTACGCGAAAGAAAAAACTATTGGAAAAACAAAAAAAGGGGAAGAAACGGATGAAACAGATTGGCAAAGTTTCCATTCCCCAAGAGGCTTTCATCGATATTCTGAAAAATAATTCTTAACCAAATACGGATATATTGCGTAATGAGCCAACGCAACCGGTTTAATCCTCAATAACTCAATTTAGTGAAGTCCCTGATTAAAAATAAAAACCATAAGAAGCTCCGGGAAAAAGCCGAAAACTGGCTTAGATTAGCCGAGAAGGTATATCATTATAGAAAAGATGTCATAGCCAAGGATGACATGAAGGAGCTTCATGAATCCTCGTCGACACTCAACAAAGCCCTCGAGGAAAAGGGCAATGAAGATTGGGGAAAAGTCCGTTTGGCTTCTGAGGAATTGGAAGCAGTCTTAACTCGAGTCGGAGGTTTCTTTTATCCACAAAATTTTTGGGCGGAAAATTCCGAGATGTTTCTGGTTGCAGCCATAGTAGCCTTGGCTATTCGGACATTTTTTCTGCAGCCTTTTAAAATCCCGACTAACTCGATGTATCCGTCTTATAATGGAATGACTCACGAGGTGTATGAGCCAGGAGAAGGCCCAGGCGGCTTAGCCAAAATTTTCACTTTTCTGGCGTGGGGATCCCTCAGGCGCGAAGTTATTGCAAAGGATTCGGGTGAGGTGTTAATTCCCATAGACCGGTTCCAGGATTATTTCAAAAAAGTGCCCGGTCGTAAATGGCTTGTATTGCCTACCACAGTGCACGAATACGGATTCCAGGTTGGCGAGGAGAAAGTATCGTTTAAGGTGCCCGCAGAATTTTCACCTTACGAAGTATTTAAGGACGCATTTTTTCCGGACGAAGAAGGCGACTGGGGAGATATGATTAGCAGGTTTCGATCTCAGGGTCGCCTTGTCAGCGACGGGAGAACAGCGTTTGTCCGCACGGGTAAGAAGGTAAATAAAGGTGACACAGCCCTATCTTTTGCCATCCATACGGGTGATGCCTTGTTTGTTGATCGAATGTCCTACCATTTCATTCGGCCAGACGTGGGAGATGGCATCGTATTTAGGACGGAGAATATTCCAGCTACCGGTGATGACAAATACTACATTAAACGCCTGGTAGGAGTTCCTGGAGACGAATTACAGGTAAAGGCACCTGCGCTATACAGAAATGGTGAGTTGATTACTGGAGCAGATGCCTTTGCAAAAAACGCGACTCAGGAAGGCGAATACTCGGGTTATTCATTTAGAAACAATAGCAGTATGCGTTACCTGAGAACTCCAAGTGACAAAGTAACCATCCCTGAAGATTCCTTTTTCGCCATGGGCGATAATTCTCCACACAGCTCTGATAGTCGCTACTGGGGATTCGTACCTAAGAAAGAAATGGTTGGTCGGGCTATCTT
>JAPUIL010000107.1 GCA_027297085.1 Verrucomicrobiota bacterium
GGGCGGGTGCGGCGTTCGCGGCACTTGCCACGGCCTGGGCCCAGTCAAGGGCCGCAGCCTTGCTCCAGCCGAAAATCCATTCTGCCACGGTCGCATTCTTAGTGAAAGGTGGTAGGATAGGCGAAGGCGCGCACTTCCGTGCTTTACTAAGCCGGGAGGAAGGTTCCGGGAAGTGACACGACGACAATACCGGTTGTGAAGCAGGCCGGAAAACTCTCGGCATGTCAGCCCGCTGTGCCGGGCAGAAGCTATAGGCGAGGGTTGAAAAATGCGGGCTAAAGATCTCCACTAAAATGTTACGTGGGCAGGAGAGAAGAAATAGAATCCAAAATTAATCTTTGGGACCGAATACTTCTTTTAGCTCGTCCTGTTTCGGAAGGAAATCCGCAACAATTTTAACCATGGGAGTCATGAACTCCGGTTCGTTCCGATTGTTCACCCAATAGAGAAAAACTCCACCAGCAAGTAATGCTAAAACGAAAATAACCATCGTAGAGTGAAACGATTTCAGTATCTTGTAGATGCTGACCACCAAAAAGATTGCGACCAAAACCATCCCCAGCGCGGAGATGTTTTCAGTGGTGGCATTCTCCATAAACCAATACTGAACAGACTCTAAAATGGACTTCATAGCTGTTGGGCAATTGGCAAGAAGCTATCGCGAGCATAGTTTAGGGGAAGGAACAGTCCACTCGACAGGTGTATTTCAATCTAAATTTACATGGCCCCCTCAAGAATAGAGCTCACTCACTCATTACCCGTATCCATTGAATAGTCTGGTATTCACCTTTTCGCCTGAATCGAGCAATCTGCTCCTCTTTCTGAGACCGGCGAGGATGGCGTTTCTTAGGATTTACATTCGATTCAAAGGGATATGCCCGGGCGCTATAATTACTCCAAAAAGTGCCCGGTCTTTTTTTAACAAATTCACGGCGATTTATAAATACGGATGCTGAGGTAATTTGATTCTTGAGAGGCAATAGAATTCATGACCGCAGGCTCTTTATATCTTTTAGAAACCCGTTGAGTGAATCGACTGATTCCTTCATGTGTACCGGGGAGGCGACCAGTTGGTCGAGCCTCACACTACCCTGCCCATTGTAGCGTCCAAAACTCAGTACACCAGTCGGACAACTTTGAACACAGGCAGAACAACGCACACATTGCGGATCCTCCATGGGCATCCCTTTGTTTGCGAAATTCATCACATCGATACCCTGGTGACAGACCGAGGTACACACATTGCAAGAAATACACTTTTTCTTGTCCGCAAATATCCTAAACTGACTGAACCGCGCATAGATATGCATCAAGGCAGCCAATGGACAGGCGAAGCGGCACCAGATGCGCCCGGAAAAATGAAAGTAAAAAGTCACACCCAGAATACCAGCCAACCATAGATCAACCAAGTATTTGTAATTGAATACCGGATACTTGGATAATAGCCCGGCAAAAAGTGAATCGGCAAAACTACCGGGGAAAATCCAGCCTATAACCCTAAGAACTAAAAGAATTAAAGCTGCCCCCAGCACTACCTGCCCCACCATATTTAGCCGATTCCAGAAAGGGCCATGGGGCATTTTTTGTCGATGGGCGTCACCCAGCGTTTCAGCTAACGCTCCGCAACTGCATACCCATCCGCAATAGGCACCTTTGCCCCAGCGACGCACAATCAAGGGGATAATCACAAAGGTCTGGATAAGCGATAATATCAACCACCCCCATACCGGTTGATCCGTAAACACATTCCAAATGAACAATGGCCAGGCCAGAATAAATCCGAAGGATCGCCAGTAGCTCGCATCAGGGAAAAAAACATCGCCAACCCACTTACCAAAACCTGACTCAAACACTCCATTGCTACCCATCCACGGCAGCAATAGGTAAGGTAAAATAAATAACGGGATCACCTGGAAGGCCATTAGGGTCAGGGTTTGCCGTTTTATGTATGGAGTTTTTCGCCTTCGTATTCTCCGTATCCCAAAAATAACTACACTTAAACAATAGGCCAACGAGTAATAAAATCCCGGATCTTTGGTTGCGTTTAGTAATGACCCCAGCAAGGTTCGCGTGTCACCTCCTGCGAGGTTAAAGGGGAACCAGCCGTTGCCCTGGAAGACACTGTTCAACCATCCTCCACTTTTCCAGTGAAAAAGAAACAGACAGAAAGCAAAAAATGAAAGAAACGCAACCCAAGTACGCTTTCTCCATTCCCCGGAAATCGCCAGGCCGGAACGGCGAAAAAAGCCTAGCGGCGCCTCGCGGCCAGTCATCACAAATACTTGGTCATTATCGATGACCTGAGGCTCTTCACCAGCAGATTCTAACTGAATGGTTGTGGGAGTGATTTCTTTGACACGACTGCCCATTAGCAACTTAAGCGACCCGGGCGGATTATCCCCACGCATCTCCGAATTGGCAGCGGTAGAAGTACGCTCCGAAGAAGGAGTCGTAATACCGGTGGGAAAAGCCGCATCCTTTCCCAATTCTCGCAACTTATCTATATTATCCGGTTTGGGACGGGAAAATTCATGCTTGCGATAACTCAGAGTAACATGGGCGCCACAACACACCAAGGCTATAGCCGCCTCTAAAGCGGAATCGCCTCCCCCCACTACAAGCACCTGCTTTTGTGAAAACTCTTTCGGGTCGTGCAGCCGGTTGCTCACCTTGTCCAGGTCTTCACCTGGCACTTTCAGTTTGCGGAAGTTTCCACTCCGCCCAATGGCCACTATGACCCTCAAGGCTTCTACCGGCTCTGAATTCCGGGCATGTAATAACAAGCGTCCTTTTTTTCGCTCGATACGTTCCACCCTAAGTTGCTCGGAAGTTATTCCGTGCTCCTTCCGTTGTTGCTCCAATTCCTCAAGCAAAGCTTCCTTTACTTCCGCCTTAAATTGGAGCTCTCCGGCTGGAGTCATGCTGGTAGGATAGGTATAGATCGGTTTGCCCTTAGGGAAATTGGCAATGGTTGAAAAGTCCTGGACTGATTCGAAGAGTTTAAAGTTTAAACCCGCTTTCTTGGCTTCGATTGCTGCCGCATAACCCGATACTCCGCCACCGATAATCGCCAAATCGAGCACACCGTCCTCATCTCGCTGGGACGGAAATTCCGGCTCCGCCAGTATCGCTTGGACCGCCCTGGCCCCGGTATCGGAAGAAAACTTCAATAATGGAATGCCCGTCAAATCGCCAACCACCCGAATGCCAGGCAGTGCGGTGGTTCCTCCTTCACCTACTTCCGGCAGTTTCTCAACCAACCCTGCGGGCCACCTGGTATGCAACCATTGTGTGTAACGTGTAATCAAAGATATCATCGCTCGGAGTTTGAGGATGTGACGCGCATCTACCTCAACTAATTCCATCGGCTAGGTCGAACCTAACCTGCAGGGTTTGGGCTTAATCAAAATCGTAGAGAGTCTCGTCCTTCAACGGAGGCCCTCGAAAATTACCACTTCGGCCGCCGCCTTCATCAGAGCCTCCCATTCCAGACATAGGATCGCCCTCCCCGTCTTCATCGCCGAATAAATCCCCAAACTGCTCTTCGAGCGCCTCGGGATCGTGCCCCTCTTCAAGTTTGCGGACCATTTCTACCATTTCCCCGGTTAACGGTTCGCCTGTCATATCGGCCATCTGGCGCATAAGTTTCCCCATCTGCCGTGGATCTGGATTATCTTCATCCATTCCGGATACGGCCCGCTCCATTTCTGCCATAGCGGCCATGATTTTGGGATCATCCATATCCGGTCCATCGTCTCCGCCTTCTCCAACCGACTTTTTCTCCACCTGACCAATAGCAAATCCGGACACTTTCTTCACCATGCGGTATTCCGCATTATCCGGGCAGAGGGGGATCCGCTTCGCCTGTTCAGAGTTTCGGGCGAAAAACTGGTATATCTTATGATTATCCGGGCAGTAAAATTCGTAAATGGGCATAACTTAAACTTTGGCCTAACTGTTCAAGGAAAACACAGCCACGAGTCAACCCTGGGTTAGGAGTTAGCGACCCTACTTTGAAAGTCTTATATGGTGCTCGATTTTCTGCTTTTGCACGGGAGTCAATGGCGGAACTTCAACCAGCGACTGCTGAGCCTCCCGGCTAAAGAGCAATTTTTCCGCCTCCGCCTGCAAAGCACGCCAGCGCTCCCAGTCAAAATCCGGAGCACGGGCGGTGTGTCGCAGCAGGCTTATCCATTCAAGGCGCACGCGTTCCACATCACCGAGTAAAACTCCTTCACCCTGCAGCATGTCGCCTTGCTGTGCTTCATATCGCACCAACACCTCGGCCGCACCTTCGCCGTAATCAGAAGGCATACCTTTCTCAAGATACCCTTCAAAAGTCGCATTTCCATAGGTAGCTCGGCAAACGCTTCCCAAGCGTGAACTGAAACTTTCAAAATCTCCAAATCGGTGCCCGGCCCGTAAATTTGCCAAGTCAAACACCAGTTCAGAAATTTCGTAGGACTTTTCTTCCAGGGCTGCAGCGATGGCCAGACCTTCACCATAGTTAAAATAACTAAAAATCCTTCCTCGCCGCGTAGGCTTACCCTCCCAATCAATCAGACCCAGACGAAACCAGGCTTGTGTTGGCGATAGACCTCCCATATCACCTGATTCCTGCTCCAAAACATGAGCGGCAAACGACCCGATGTCTTCCACCACATGCTCACGGCGCGGAGCACCAAGCAGAAAATTGTCCTGCGCATCCTTCGTGGCAAATACTACCGCATCCGAAAAATCGATACGCCCATATAGCGTTCCTTTCCGTTCCACTACTTCCACAAGTTTACCCCCACCGGTCAGTACAGGTATCTGAGATAGGATGATCCGCTCAAAAGGATCGTAATACCAGTAGCGTGAGGTTGGCCGTTTGCCATTGGGTTTGTGTTTCGCTAGTCTCTTGCGTAACCATTTTGTCAACACAATGTCTTTTTTGTCCTCGTCTTTAGACCATGATGCGAGAGGGATTTCGCGGCCGTATCGTTTTTCGGGAGTATCGGTGATCAAACAGACCTGACCTTCGCCGGCTACACGCAAGGTTTTCGAAATCGACAGGGCTGGAACCCAGGTACCGTCCTGATAAAGAAGCGTCTTCCCCAATGGCGCTTTGACAGGCGCCTTCTTGCGTTCCCAAACTCCTTCAACATTCTTAAATTCTTCGATGCTCCTTTGCTTGCGTGCATCATTCAGCTTCGGTTGCAAAAGACGGTTCTTTTCTCTGCGGGCAATGAAGCTTTCCAATCCCAGAGAAACGACTTGTTCACTAAAGAGGCGTTCGGTGAGTTTTCTTGCTGCTGTGAGCGGATCCTCTCCCCGCTCATTGGCAGCAGCCATTACTCCAATCAAACTGGGCCAATCTACCTGATTGACCCGCCGAAGCTTCAATGCACTGGCCATATAAGCCCTGGGTTTTCCCGGAACGACCAGCGTATATCCACGCGTGTCACGACCCCGCCGTCCTGCCCGTCCAAACATTTGCAATAGCTCATCCGGTCGCACGCGATGGATTCGATGACCTACCCGGTACTCGGTATCGGCTACAGCAACAGATCGCATAGAAAAGTTGATGCCCGAAGCCAGCCCCATGGTAGCCACAACCACGCGTAGTTGCCCGGCTTTGGCCAGAGGCTCAATCACCCCCGCTCGCTGCAGGTAGCTAAGCCCACTGTGGTGGTAGGCGATCCGGGTTTTAAGCAAGCGCGATAATGAACGTCCAGCCAGCCGTTGCTGCTCGGGACTGAGAAGCAAATATTCATCCACTGGCAGTTCTTTACATAATTGCTTCGCCAAGGTCTCAGCCGCACTACGGTAAGGGGCAAAAATCAGCAATGGTCCCAGATTCGCAACCAGGGCCTTGGTGACTATACGAGGCCAGTACCCACGAATCCGCTGTGGCACTTTGATTTTCAATTGTTCGACGAACACTTCTTCCTGAGGAACCGACCGCTGGGTGTGGCGCAGGAGCACTGCATCTCGACCTATTCGGTTCAGCCAGGCTACCAAATCCTGGGGATTGGAAACACTGCCGCTAAGAATCAGGATTTGAGTACCAGCTGGGACCGTGGCAAGCGCCAGCTCGTAGTTTACCCCACGCACCGGATCAGCCAGCATCTGATATTCGTCAATGACCAAAAGCCCCGGCCCCTTTCCACGTAAAAATAGCCCTTTCTGCGTTTCCAGCGTGGCTACCAGAACCCTGGCATCAGGATTTTCGACAATATCGCCCGTGCAAATGCCCACATCCCAACCTTTTTCCCGCCATTCCATAAGCTTATCGTTGGCAAGAGCCCGAGTAGGCACGGTGAAAATAGCCTGTTTTCGCAATCCTTGGTCCACAAACAATTCGAAAATGTAGGTCTTGCCAGCTCCGGTTGGGGCATGGACAACCAAGTCTCGACCAGCCAAAAGATGCCGAACTGCTTCCTGTTGCCACAGGTCGGGTATGAGGAGGTCTGGCTTGAAGGTTGAGTCCATGTTTATTGACAGTTTCCCGGTAAAAATTGCCTATCGAAGATAAGTTAAAGTCTTCCCATATTCCGAAGCTACAATTGAAATCTCAAGATTATCCCTTGACCCATTTACCTTTCGATCTTTACTCAATTCGTTTTAGGATAGGGTATCTTCATACTCCTCACATAAACTTAAAACGAACATATGGCACAAACCGCCGAGGGCGAATCCTACGAACAAATAGTTGAAGTCATCAACAAGATGGGCATCCATGCTCGTCCTGCTGCAATGATTGTTCGTATCGCCAATAAATACGAAGCGGAAGTAAATGTCGAACGGGATGGCGAGCTGGTAAATGGCAAAAGTATTATGGGCCTCATGATGCTGGCAGCGGGAGAAGGATCGAAGCTCAAGTTCATCGCAACCGGTTCCGGAGCCAAGGAGGTTTTGGAGGAGATGGACCAGCTATTTCAGAGCAAGTTCAACGAAATTTGAATCACTTCAGCCCGAAAAATAGTTCAGTGTTCTTTCGGCTAATCCCGGCAATTTCGTACGCTTCCACACCCAACAATTCGGCACAATAATGAGCCGTCAGAGCCGTGTAAGCAGGGAAACAAGGTTTCCCGCGATGTGGTACCGGAGCCAGGTAAGGCGCATCGGTCTCGACCATCAGTTTATCCAACCCCTGGGCAACCGCGGCACCCCGGACTTCATGCGCATTTTTAAACGTAATGACGCCAGTGAATGAGCCACGCCCTCCCCGGTCGTTCAGTGTCTTCATAGCAGAGGCGCTTTCCACAAAGCAGTGAAAAACAACCTTCTCCCAATTAATATTTGCTGCATCCAATTCCTGGATACAAGGCTCAAAGGCCCCACGCGAATGAATAACAACAGGGCAATCCAGATCCCTTACAATCTCAAGTTGGGCCCTCAGCGCATCTACTTGGAGGGCTTTTATTTGCTCGGCCTTTTCCCGGTCTTTTTGTGGAAGATGGAAATGGTCGAGTCCGATTTCACCTAGCGCAACGGGCCGAGGACCATTCGCTTGAAAGAAAGACCGCAGCTGATCCACTTGATTTTCCCAACCAGCTTCCACATTGCAGGGATGCAGTCCAACTGTGTAATCGATTACGCCGGGATGATCTCCTGTAAGCCGGGCATATAGCTGCCAATCCTCATCGCTGGTACCCACGGCAATCATCCGTGTTACCCCGGCTTCCCGAGCTTCACTCAAAGTGTCATCCAGAATCCCTTGATGAAAAAAACGGTCCAGGTGGCAATGACTATCGATGATGGAAAATGCTTCGGACATTGGAATCAGAACGCTGTCGAATCCTTCTCTAAAAATCAACGACGAACCCGGTTGAAAGGACCAGACGGGATGTTCGACTAAACCATCCAATATTCAAATTATCCGGGCTGCTAGTTCAAGTTGGAAAAGGTCTGTAAAATTCTTTGACCTCCCACACCAAAGGCCTCTTATTAGCGCCTTTCTTTATACTTATCGATCTATGGAAAACGTCATTATTGTCGGAACTGGGTGTGCGGGACTGACTGCTGCTATCTACACAGCACGTGCCGATCTGAACCCGCTCGTCATCGAAGGCAACCAGCCAGGAGGCCAACTCACCACAACCTCGGAAGTGGAAAATTTCCCGGGATGGCCCGAGGGAATAGATGGCTATTCACTCATGGACAATTTGCGCAAACAAGCCATCCGGTTTGGTACTCGCTTTGAAAACAACCTTATTGATTCAGTAGATTTATCCGGAGAAATAAAAATCCTGAAAGCCGGTGATAAAACGTACGAAGCCAAAACCGTGATCATTTCGACAGGAGCTTCTCCTAGGTTATTGGGCCTCGACTCAGAAAAACAACTTTTTGGTACGGGAGGCGTCTCCACTTGTGCAACCTGCGATGGAGCCTTCTACCGCGGCATGGATGTAACAGTTATTGGTGGCGGTGATTCCGCTTGTGAAGAAGCGCTCTTTCTTACCCGGTTTGCCTCAAAAGTTACTTTGATCCACCGGCGAGATAAACTTAGGGCATCCAAGATTATGGCGGATCGGACTTTGGCCAATGAAAAGATAGAAATGTGCTGGGATTCCTTGGTCACTAACATTGAAGGAGCCGAAGGCAACGCTGTTACAGGCGTTTCTGTGAAAAACATCAAGACAGGCGAGGAAAAGACCATTCCCTGTAAAGGAGCCTTTATCGCTATCGGACACATTCCCAACACCCAGGCTTTCGCTAATGCCCTGAAAACTGACGAGAACGGCTATTTTCTGGCCGAAGACAGTAGTCAGGTAAAAACCAACGTCGAGGGAGTATACGTAGCCGGT
>JAPUIL010000108.1 GCA_027297085.1 Verrucomicrobiota bacterium
GTATTCCCATCGTTGTATTTTCCGGCGCCAATATTTCCGCCGGCGCCGTTGAAATGCACGTGCAAGGCTGCCGGTTGACTTTGCCCTCGTATGAATCGCGCGATACCTGGAAAATCCGGACTGGGTATACCCGTCCGGTAATAGCTCTGCGGGTGGGTAGCATAATAACTCAATACTGCCAGCGGGCGTTCGCCATTCCAGAACGTCAACAAGGACACTTCCGGGTCGATCACACCTGCCGGCTCCGCTCGTACGGCCGGGTCCCTTGCAGTGGTGAAGCGCATGACTCGAACCAATCCGTCGTCACCCAGAATGCGGCGGTTTGAAGCTACATCCTTCACTTCAACCTCGCCCCAGCCGTAGTGTGTTACTGGTTGGGCATCGGGTAGAGCTGCGCGAATCGCGTCAGCCGCGCGTTGCATCACTTTGCGGTGAAACGCACTATCGAAACGCTCATAGCCTTCCAACTTTAGATCGCTTACGATTTTCTCCGCCGTGAAGTCTGCCCCGGGTGCATCGTGCTGGTGAAGTGTATGAACCGCCACGCGGTTCCGGGTGGTCCCGGCAGCTTCGGCCAGGCTATCTCGAAATGCATCGTGCGCTTCGTTTGCGATGCCGATCCAATCTACCGCGCACAAAACAATTGGCTGGCCGGCACCGAGGAGAACGATGCCCCGGCAGCGCAGGGACAATTCACCGATTCGAATCACCGGATTGTAAGCCATGGCCGATCCGACCGGCGGCGTGGCCTCGACGTCGAAGGTGACGATCCGGACTTGCGCTTCGGACTTAGGTTCCTGGGCCGTGACCGCAAAAAAGAGTAGAAGACCTAAGAAAGTTGAGATGACGTATGGGCGATTCATGGGGTAACCCCATTCGGTCACAACCGGCAACCATGATCAACGATTTTCCTTTTCCGGGTCGGGCCCAATAGGAATGACCAGAGATCAAAAATCCATTCTGCTACGGTCGCATTCTTTGTGAAAAGTGGTATAACACCGCTTTCATCTAGGATACTTCATTAATTTACGCATTAGCCTCCATACATTTGATCTGAATGTGGGAAACAAGGCGTTTAATTCGATGTATGGGAATCCTCGTCAGCCAGTTTTTTAAACTCCGCTATTCCATCCTCAAATTTTCCTAAAACGGATTGTTTGGATTGTTCTGAGGAAAACTTTCCGTTCGTTTCCAGCCACGTCCGCGAATTGATTAAATAGCGAATAAAATATTCCGCGTCCGTGACAGATCGAATGGGGCTATTATCCTGAATGACATAAACCGGGCTGGTATGGGAAAAAGTGGTCATGGCGCGAAGGGTGCCAAAATATTGATTTAAATAAGTTGGTCCTCCACCCTTCTCCCGTGGCTGGGAAAAACTTACCCCGTTCATCTTTTCCTTTTCATAAAACTGATGAGCCCGGGCCGCGATCCAGACACTCTCGCGCGGTGTGTATGAAATGGATAAGGAGACATGTTCCTGACCGGATTCAATAATCTTATCGGCAATCATCTCACCGTTCACAATAATTTCCAGGCGGTCCAAAGGCATCTGGCTCCAAACCTCGGTCTCGATACGCAGGCGTTTATTCGCTTCCCACTGGATCGTGTCTCCCGGTTCCTTTCCCTCGACCGTCAGAAACAGAAAGGGTGAATTCGTGACAAAGGTTTTGCCTGCGTCTAAGGCATTGATCCAGTTCTGGTAATTGAACGATCCTTCCACTTTGGCAAACACCCGGCTGCCACCAACGGTTACCCAGTTGGACATTTTGTCGGTGCCCGCGGTTATGGGAATACGTAGTCCGGAATTCAACAGACGATACCAGATGCGCAAACCGGGATTCATTTGAAATTCCGGAACCACGTGGGCGTAGTCCCGTTGAGCTTCGTGAAAAGGCATCAGGTTGCAGAGCAGCTCAACCGAGTCTATTTTTTTCATCACCAGTCCCAGAGGCCCCTCCAGGCCGGGCCATTGTACAAAATGCGCCCAGGAAACATGGCCTCCCTGAGCATGCGTTTTATCCGCCGCATCGCTTAGAAGGGGATCAAAGTAGGTTTGCTGATGCAGGACAGGTTTGATCAGTTCCTTCAAGTTCAGGAGATTCATGTGTCCCAACCAGTTCATCCGGTATTCCTGATTTACGTAGATAATATTATTGGACTCGGACAGTGAATCAGGTGCGCCGGTAAAGTGATGCTGGTCCTTGGTAAAATCCGAAGTGAGAATATTACAGACATTCAGGTCTTCTGCTTTCATTTCCAGCAAAGCTGTCTCCGGGCTGATATGATGCACATGAACATCGCCGCTGAACCATCTGTTTCCGGGAAACTCGAACCATCGCTCAAGTTGTATCTCCCATTCATCCGAGATTGTGGCAGCGTTAAAGGGAATGTTCACGAATCGGTAGGCATACCCTTTTACGACTTCAACGGTCAGGTCCGTTTCAGGTAAATCGATGTCGAACTCACCGTCCACATAGGCAAACCGCCTGCCGTTATCGAGCAACACATCTCCTCCCTGGGACAATCCAAAATCTGGATCGTGGCCGTGGGGCGCGTAATAGGTTCCATCCGTATCCGAAAACCGGACACGCGCAGGCGTTGCCTGGCCGTTTTCGTTTACGATCCTTACTCGAACGGTTTTAAATGGATTCGCAATATTGTCTTGAGCACAAGGCCGGGTGTGGAAGCAGCCGATTGTTAAAGCGAGTAAGACTGCAATTTTGCGGGATGTGCGCATAGGAAAATAATTCTTAGCCACGCGAAGGCGGGGAGCAAATCAAACCTTCGGCTTCCAGCCTTTTCGGTAGGTTCGTTTCCATAGCTTTTGCGCATCGGGATTACCTTTTATGCGGCCAGTGGCCGGGTTGATTTCCAAAACGGATTGAGTGCGGTAGGCGATGTTACCCAGGTGGCACCACAACGTGCTCTTTTGACCTTCGGCAATTTCTTGGTTAAGCTGTGCGCCGTCACGAATCGCGTCACACAAATTCTGGAAATGCGGAACGTCGCCCGGGGTACCTTCGCGTTCACCGATCATTTGGCCTTTCAAGTCATAGACTTTGTAGCCGGCGGTATCAAACGCCATGGATCCGCCTTCTCCGTAAAAGGTGCAGAACGCCAGGTTTTCCTCTTTGCGGCTGAGGCAACTACTGCCTTCCCAAGAGGCTCCCTGTTCTCCGAATTCATACTGTGCAGATCCTGTGTCTGGAGTTTCCTGATCATCCTTGTAATGATAGCGGTCGCCTAGGTAGGTCACTCGTGTTGGGTAATCCACGCCCAATCCCCAGCGGGCAATATCCAGTGCATGCACACCATTGTTTGCCAATTCTCCACCGCCATACTGCCAGTGCCAATGCCAGTTGTAGTGCACTAAATTGTCTTTGTAAGGCTTTTCAGGAACAGGCCCTTGCCAGAGATCGTAGTCCAGGTAGTCGGGTACGGGAGCTGGGTTACCGCGACCAATGGAGGTCCGGTTGTTTCCATACCATGTTCGGGCGTAAAGTACTTTTCCAATAATGCCGCCGTGCAATTTAGCGATTCCCTTAATCATCGAGTCATAACTGCGGCGTTGGGTGCCCTGCTGCACTTTCCGGTCATACTTGCGGGCTGCCGCAACCATCCACTCACCTTCTTGTGCGCAATAGCTTCCGGGTTTTTCAACATAAACATGCTTTCCAGCCTCACAGCCCAAAATGGTGGCCGGCGCATGCCAGAAATTAGGAGCAGCGATAGACAGAACATCTACCTCGGAGTCTTCCAGAATCCGGCGAAAGTCGCCCACGACTTTGGGTGGATTCGGTTGACCTTGGCTGGCTAATAATGCTCCTTCGCCGGCGCGGTTTTTATCCACGTCACACACATAAGCAATTTCAACATTTGGGACGGCCTGAAAACCGCGGATATGGGCGAGCCCTCGTTTCAGGCCCATAACGCCTACGCGTAATTTCCGGGAGGGAGCCTGTTGGCCATGTAAAGATGGCAGAACGGCAAAACTGGTTGCTCCGATAACACTGGCTGTTTTAACAAAACTTCGTCGGGATAGGGTAGATTCATTCATGACTTGATTGGGTTAGATTTGGGGGCGATTGCTACTTATAAACTAATTTTG
>JAPUIL010000109.1 GCA_027297085.1 Verrucomicrobiota bacterium
CACAGTCGAAATACAAAGTTGATTCCGAGCAGGACAGATAGTGCAATAACCAGCCATTCAATGATCACTGCATTAGCGGTGTAGATGTAAGCAGGAACAGCCAAGGAGAGATACAGAAGGCGCGTATCGCTGCCCGCACAAAGCCAACTGAACACAATCTCGTGCTGGTTCTTTGGATAATTGCTTAGATACACGGAGCGATATTTTTCAGAAGATGCTGTGATGAGAAAGACCATGCCGATATACCAAAAGAAGAGGTTACCCCAGGGGCGGCCAATGGAATCGGGAGGCATCGAATAGAGTACGCCGGCAAAAATCAGAAATTCTGCAGCCCGATCTGTCATGGTATCAAAAAAATCACCCACTTGACTGGGCGTTTTACTCAGCCGTGCAATCTCGCCATCCACACAGGACCACAAACCAAACACTTGAACCAGGGCCACACCCGAAAGATAGCAGCCCTGGGATAAGCTCCAGGCCGCGAGAACGGCAAATGACATATCAATGCCTGTGGCTGCATTGGCACTGATACGCCTGCGTACACAAAACAGTGATATGTGGTGCGATACTCTCCGTTGGACAAAATAGCAGTACATTCCGTCACTCGGTTTTTTCGCGAGATTCGGATAGGCAGCATCCTGCTTGAGGGCATTGCCTTCAATATTGTTGGCGTTGGAACTATCTTTCTGTGTCAAAAACCTTCCCTCTGACAAAGATGGATTTCCCATTTTATCAACACCGCTAGTAAAGCCTCCTCCTGATCTCTAGGGATTCTCCTTCAAATAGGTGAGGACGTCTTCAAGTGGATACTTCGTTGTGGGGTATCCTGTAGGCTTGTAGTTCCGATGATCCATATTGTGGAGCATGCAAATCTCCATGACATCACTTCCGTAATACTGTCTAACAATTCCGTCCGATAGCCGCGGGACACTCACTGTGAAACCCAGGAAGGATCTTCTTTCCAATGGGAAAAAATCATCGACTGAATAAGAGAATTCTTCAGGTGGCAGCGTCATGTTGGGTTTTTTAATATCAGGCTCCCAAACACCGAGCCATGGGAACTTCCATGATTGGCCAGGGATGGAAAGCCCCTGCTCGGAGTGAATGCGGTAACCACATCGTTTTTCGGTTCCTTCCAGTACACGCATATCGTCAAAGACAACATATCCCCTTGCTTCAAACTGACGCCGACACCTTTTTTCAAAGTGATCGGTGTCGAAAACAATGATGTCTAGATCATCATCCCATGGAATCAATCCGTCATGACGCAATAACCCGAGGAGTGTGCCGAACATGACACAATAATCCACACCTTCAGAAGTTAAGATTTCATCTGCATCTCTCAGGTGTTTTAACGCCAGCTCCTTCTCGTCAAAAAAACCGGTGTCCTTGAAGAAGCGAAGTTCGTCGTTGTTTTTCGTCAGTTCCATCAAATCCACATTAGAGCGCAAGCTTGTGTTTAACACACATTAGAGATTTCAAGTAGCGGTTATTTCTCCTAATACATTCACCAGATGCTTGTTTTCCTCCTGCGTGCGGCTGGCTATACGGATGTAGCGGTCAGATGCCGGCATGCTTTTGCCCTGGCAATGTTTAATGTAAATATTGTGCTCAACAAACAGCATTCGAGCAGTCTCCGGACCGGAAGGTGCGCAGTCGGGTAGGCGGCAGAATATGAAGTTCGCTTCAGGTTTATAAACAAGCAAACCTTCAATGGAACAGAGGCCTTGATAAAACAGGTCCCGATCTTCGCGCACCTGGGCGCAGCTTGACTTGAATTCTTCAACGTACTGTGGAGCCATTTTCAGAAATGTTTCGGCGAATCCATTTATATTCCAAATGTGGATGCCGGAACGAACCCTATCCGCAAAATCAGCGTTGGCAGTGAGCATATATCCAATACGCAGACCACAGATACCGTAGGCCTTACTCATGCTTTTAAATATTGCCACGTTTGGATGCAGTGCGATATCGGGTTCAAGGGTTTCCTGATCACGATTATTGGCAAAATCGATAAAGGACTCATCAACGATAAGCATGCAATTGTGCTCGGCCAACCTTGACGCCAAACGAATAAGATCCGTCTTCCGCACGAGCAATGAGGTTGGATTGTTTGGCGTTACAACGACCGCAACATCAGCCTTGCAGCGTATCGCTCCGGTGGCAAACTCATCCACATCGAGCTGTAGAGAGGGTGGCTCTAAGGCAAATTCGATAACAGTTCCCGCGGGAGCCGCATTGGCATATTCATTAAAGGACGGCACGGGAACAATCGATTGTTTTGCAACATGACCAGAGACAATTTTGATCAGTTCCGACGCACCATTTCCAACCACAATGCGTTCCGCCGGCTGATCAATCAATTCGCCTACCCAATTCGCCAGCGTGCCCTGGGCCACAGGATAATTCAAAACCAGGTCATGAATTTGGTTCTTGAGCAGATCAAAAAAACGTTCTGGTGGGAAGTGAAGGTTGTAGAGGTAGGCATGATCAATAAAGCCATAGCGCCAATAGCCTCCATGGGCGCTGGCCAAGGCTTTGAATTGCTGTTCTGCATGGGCCCGGTCTTGAGTTAACTCTTGCATTAGTAGAATTCGTGCCTTATCAGACGCTGTTAGTACGTCAGTCAATGCCCTGAGAGGAGTGCCGTCGTTTTACACCGGGACTACGTCTCCATGATCACTGATGTTTTCAAGATCAATCATCTGGGTGGATACACGGGGGTCCGTCGTTCGGGCTTGCAGAGAATAGGGAAACATCAGCTCCGCATTTCTCAGGTCTTTTACGGAATCGATTTCATACCATTGGTCTGGATCAAAAAAGACGGCGTCTAAATGAAGAGTGCCATCAGTGACCATTTCAGCTAATACGACCTCGTAATACTCTCCTAGTCTGCGTTGCGAAACATAGCGGCTTAAGCGCTGTTCAATCCTGTTCCACGAGTCAAGGGAAAAGCTGTAGACATTGACCGTTTTGTACTGAGTTGCATTCTCATGAGGATAGCCGCTCTTGCGGAGCGCAGTAACACGCCGTTCGGCCCCAAGCTCCACCGTGGTACCCTTCATCCAGGGGAGTATCCTGGAAACCGCCATCTTGTCCGGTTGGAGCATGTCGTCCAGCATCCAGGTCTCGAAAATGAGGTCACTCTCTACCAGCAGGAAGGGTTCCCGGATCTGCCGCCGGGCCAGCCAGAGCGAGTAGAGGTTGTTGGTTGTCCGGAAATCTGGATTCACAACGTAATCAACCCGCATATCAGCCGCGTGCTGTTGCAGAAACGCCTGGATACGATCACCCAAGTATCCGATCACCACGACCAGCCTCTCGAAGCCCTGCGCACGTAAATTGTCGACCAGCCGTTCGAGGAGGGGAACACCTCCGACCTCCGTGAGACACTTAGGTGCATCAAGGGTCAAGGGCTGTAGACGTGTTCCCGTTCCCGCCGCAAGCAAAAGTGCCGTCGTTACATTAGCGACACGGTGGGAGTCGGTCATGGACGACCCTCCCGTCAGGCGGGGATAGCGAGTGTTGGGGAAACGCAATCCGTTTCCAG
>JAPUIL010000011.1 GCA_027297085.1 Verrucomicrobiota bacterium
CGGGGTCATACGGATGCCCATGCTGGTTGGAAAAACAAGCGAGTATTTGTAGTCTTGACGAAGTTTCATATAAATAAAGTTAAAGCCGTTCAGTAAATTAGTGCCTTACCAAACCTGTCTGTCTTTCTTCATCCGACCAGCAAAAAAAGAAACAAGGCGCGATTATTGATTCAATTCTTCCTCCAGAGTGGCCAGAGCCTGCGTGACCTCTTCCCATTCCTCATATAGACGATCCACTTTCCGCTTGGTTGATTCGTAATCGGTCATGGCGGTCTGAGTTTCTTCTCCCTTTTTAAAAAATTCCGGATCTTTCATCTTTTCTTCCCAGGCCAATACCTTGGCTTCATTCCTGGCAATGCGTTTTTCGCAGGTTTCCAACTTTTGCTTGAGAGGTTTTAATTGCTCCCGCATCCTGGCATTGCACTGCCGCCGCTCCTTGGAACTCATACCGGTAGCTGAAGAAACGGTCTTACTTTGTGCGGAGGCCTGAACTGCCAGTGACTCTTCCTCCTTCTTGGCCAAATAATGCGACAGGCTGCCATAATACCAACGAATGGAATTGTGAGACACCTCCAGTACCTTGGTCACCAAGGGCTCGAGAAAGTCGCGGTCGTGGGAAACGATCAGTAAGGTGCCAGAGTAATCGATCAAAGCAGCTTGCAAACGATCTTTCGAGCGCATGTCCAAGTGGTTGGTCGGTTCGTCGAGAATCAGAAAGTTCGACCGCGCCAGAAGGATCTTTGCCAGTGCCAAACGATTCCGCTCTCCACCCGATAACACTCCAACTTTCTTGAACACATCGTCCCCTTCAAAAAGAAAGGATCCAAGGATGGATCGTGCACGATTGACCTCGCCGGAAGGAGAAGCGCGTTCGACCACGCTTAGAGCAGAATCGTCCTCATCCAGAATGTCCGCCTGGTGTTGGGCAAAATATGCCGGTACTACTTTATGCCCGAGAACCACTTGCCCACTCTGATAAGGTTCTTCACCGGCAATGACTCGGGCCAAGGTCGATTTACCGGCGCCATTGACTCCCACCACGGCTACGCGGTCCCCTCGTTCAAGTGTAAAATCAATTCCAGAGAGTACTTTCAAATCATCGTAGCTCTTGTGCACCCCTTCCACTTCGAGCACTTTTTGTCCTGACCGGGGTGGCGGGAGAAAAGAAAAATCAATCTGCTTCTCTGTATCTTCCAATTCAATGCGTTCAACTTTATCCAGTGCCTTAATCCGGCTTTGCACCTGTTTTGCCTTGGTGCTTTTGTAGCGAAATCGTTCAATGAATCGCTCAGTCTTTTCTATTTTTCTCTTCTGGTTGGCATGGGCCTTACCCAACAATTCCAATCGAACGCTACTCTCCTTTTCAAAATAGGAGTAATTGCCTGTGTATACATCAAGCCTACCCATGGAGAGTGCGAAAACCTTGTTACACAAGGCATCCAGAAAAGCCCTGTCGTGCGATACTATGAGCAGTGCACCTTCGTACGATTTCAGGTAATTCTCCAACCACTGCAACGATTCGATATCGAGGTGATTAGTCGGTTCATCGAGCAAAAGCAAGGAGGGTTGTTTGAGTAACAACCTGGCCAGGGCAATACGCATTTTCCAACCGCCGCTAAACTCATTCGTGGAGCGCTCCATATCGGTCATTTGAAACCCCAGACCCAGAAGCACCGATTCGACACGGCTCTTTACTTTATGGGCTTCGTGCATTTCCAGCTCGTGCTCCCATCCACCCATCAACTCCAACAATTCATGATAGGCTTCATCTTCAGGAGACAAGGTCTCGAGCTTCTGGTTCGCTTCATCCAGCCGCTTGCGTAAGGCTATCACCGACTCGAACGCTTCCTCCACTTCCTGCAATAGTGGCAATCCCGAGGTGGAAACTCCGTCCTGGGGCAAATAGCCAAGCGTAACGAACTTGGCCATTTCAATGCGCCCACCATCCACTTCTGTCATTCCAAGCAAGGCTTTCAGAAAAGTTGTCTTGCCGGCTCCATTCGACCCCACAAGGCCAATCCGGTCCCGCGCGCCAACAACAGCACCCACCTCGTCAAAGATTACCTTAGGCCCATAACGAAGCGATATGTTTTCCAATTCAATCATGGCCGCTTATGTGCCTGCTTTCTCCGCCAGAAACACTGCGTAGGGTGTAAATTCGTCCATGGGTTCATACTCGAAATCAGCATAGGTTTCCAACAGGTGATACCCGGTTTCTTCAAGCAGCAAGTGAAACTCGTGCGGATAAAACCAAAGCAATCGAATATCGCGAAGTTCCTCACCGAGCCTCTTCCGGTGTTTATCTAACAGCGTGTAACGGTTTTTCACCACCAAACTCTGGTCTTCAGTATTGATCTGAGTCGATTGATGGCATTCTAAGCGGCTTCCGTCCGGGCGTTTAATTTTCTTGCGCAGGTGCCAGTCACCAGATCCTTCGACTTCCAATTCCTCCCAGGGGAAAAACAGTGAAATGGCCAATTGACCGCCGGATTCCAGATGGGCGTGGAAACAATGCAGCGATTCTTTGAGAAGCTCCCGCGATGCCACCATTTGCAATGAAAATCCCGGAATGAAAATCAACGGGTAAGTCTTACCCATGTTCAGGGCTTCCATCGGTTGAATCCTTACATCAACCTCAACACCAAGTTTACCCGCCTTTTCATTGAGCAAATCAATCATTTTGGCCGATCTGTCCATACCATCGATAGCGAAACCCTCTTGCAACAAGGGCAGCAATACCCGGCCCGTGCCACAACCCACCTCCAGCGATGGCCCGGAGTTCGTTTTCAACAAGGCTCGCCAAAAAGGCAAATCGTCGATTTCCCCGTCCAGAAGCTCGTCATAAAACTCAGCATCAAGACCATGGTAAAACTCATCCTTCATTATGCTCATGCCATATCAGAGCATATCACGCACCGTAAACCCAATTTACCAAAATGTTCCAAGCTTGGAACAACACCATCAATTCGAAGGGATTCCGCTTTAACTCTGATTAGTGAATGCTAGGCTGATCGGAAATTCTGTCTCATGGCCTCCGACAAAACGCTCTATCTTCTCGATGGCATGGCGCTTATTTACCGAGCGCATTTCGCCTTCATCCGCAGCCCAATCGTTAATTCTAAAGGTTTCAATACCAGCGCAATATTTGGCTATATAAATACCATCCTCGACTTGATCAATAATCGGAAGCCCACTCACATCGCCGTTGCTTTCGACACATCAGCTCCAACACAGCGCCACATCGATTACCCGGAATACAAAGCGCAGCGCGAGGAAATGCCAGAGGACCTTCGAGCAGCCATTCCGAAAGTCTATGAAGTAACCTCCGCCTTCAATATCCCAATCCTCAAGAAAGATGGTTATGAGGCCGACGATATTATCGGGACGATTGCCAAAAGGTACGTAAAAGAGGGATTCGACGTATATATGGTCACACCGGACAAAGATTTTGCGCAGTTGGTGGAACCGGGAATTTACCTGTATAAACCAGGACGCCAAGGATCGGATGTGGAAATTCTCGGCGTGGAGGAAGTTAAAGAAAAATACGCCCTCGATTCGCCCGAACAGGTGATAGATCTACTCGGTCTCTGGGGTGATAGCGCGGATAACATTCCGGGCGTCCCTGGCATTGGACAAAAAACCGGAGCAAAACTACTGAGACAATTTGGGTCTATCGAAAACCTATTGGCCAACACGGACCAGCTGAAAGGTAAACAAAAGGAAAATCTGGAAAACTTTGCTGACCAAGCCCGGATCTCCAAAAAACTGGCTACCATTTGGACCGATTCACCCGTGGACGTTTCCATAGCGGAACTGGAAGTACAAGCCCCCAATCCGGACCTCCTGAAACCTCTTTTGGTAGAGCTTGAATTCAACGCCCTGGGCAAACGCCTGTTTGGGGATGCCTTTATAGCGGGCAGAGGTCAGGGAGCACAAATGGACCTGATGATAGGTGAAGAAGATTCTTCAGCAGCTGAACTCAGCCTGAAAACATTTGAAACCGAAAAGCCCGAATACCACCTGATCAATTCTCTTGAAGGGGTGAAAAAGTTAGCGGAAGAGTTAAGTCAGCAATCCACCTTTTGCTTTGATACTGAAACCACGAGTCTGGACACACTCACCACGGACTTGTTGGGTATCGCATTTTCTTACCGGGAGAAGACCGGTTGCTACGTTGCGATACCAGAAGATCCTGATTTGAAAAAGGAGTTTCTGGATACGCTGACTCCTGTATTCAAAAATCCTGACATCGAGAAGATAGGCCATAACCTGAAGTTTGATTACAGTGTCTTGCTGCAAAACGGCATCGAAGTAAAAGGGCCACTCTTCGATACCATGATCGTCCATACTCTGGTCGACCAAGATCAACGCCACAACATGGATTTCCTCGCCCAGTCGTTACTTGGATACAAACCCATTTCTATCACCTCCCTTATCGGCGAAAAAGGCAAAGATCAGAAATCGATGGCCGACATTCCCGTGGAGCAAGTTTCCGATTACGCCGCTGAAGATGCTGATATAACTTTCCAGTTAAAATCCATTTTGGAACCTCTACTGAAAGAGACGGAACAAGAACGCGTCTACATCGAAGTCGAAGCTCCCTTAATCCCGGTACTAGCCAAAATGGAAGCCACCGGAGTACGGATTGATCCAGAAACTCTGAAAATTTTTTCAGCCGAACTAGAGAACGAAATCACTACCCTTTCAGGGCGCATCCGGGAACTGGCTGGTACCGATTTCAACTTGCACTCTCCCAAGCAGCTGGGCCAGGTACTCTTCGACATTCTCAAGCTCGATCCCAAAGCCAAGAAAACTAAAACGGGCCAGTACGCTACTAACGAGCAAGTCCTTACCCGCCTGGCCCCCAAACACGAAATCGTTCAGTGTATACTGGATCACCGAGGAGCTACCAAGCTGAAGAATACCTACGTGGACACTCTGCCCGGATTTATTTCCGAGAGAACCGGTCGTGTTCACACAACCTATAATCAAACCGTCACAGCCACGGGACGGCTCAATTCATACAACCCCAATTTGCAGAATATCCCCATTCGCACCGATAAAGGCCGAAAAATCAGAAAAGCCTTCATCGCCGGAGGGGACGAATATACATTGCTGGCGGCTGATTACTCGCAAATAGAACTGCGCATCTGCGCTGCACTTAGCGGCGAAGAGGCCATGATGGATGCCTTCATCAATCATCAGGATATACATTCCGCTACCGCGGCACGTATTTTTGACAGTACTTTGGAAGAGGTAACTTCCGACATGCGACGCACGGCAAAGATGGTTAATTTCGGTATTATCTATGGCATCAGCGCCCACGGACTGGCTCAGCGTCTAGGCATAGCCAGGGCTGAATCCGCAGCCATCATCGACGAATACTTTAAGCAGTATCCAAAAATCAAGGACTTGATGGAATCGACTATCGAAAAGGCGCGAGAACAGGGATACGTCGAAACCCTTCTTGGCCGCCGCCGTCCGCTTCGCGATATCAACTCCGCCAATGGCACTGTTCGCGCCGGAGCTGAGAGGGTGGCCATCAACACACCCATACAGGGAACGGCCGCCGATATGATTAAAATTGCCATGCACAAAGTGCAGGACCTACTCGAATCCGAAAATAACAAATCGCGCATGCTGTTGCAGATTCACGATGAATTGGTCTTCGACCTCCATCTCGATGAAAAAGATTCCTTGCCTCCAAAAATTACCGAGTGCATGCAAAACGCGCTTCCGCTTTCCGTTCCTATCGAAATAGATATAGGGACTGGTTCCAATTGGCTGGAAGCACATTAAAAAGTGTGAATGGTGTTACACTCCTTAACCAGCGGTCATATTATCAAATCAATAGACAATTTTCTGGCTTCAAATACTTGGCTGGAAGAATAAGTTACCGAAATGATCGAAGCGCGCTCCCATTCGGGAAAAAATATATTTGACCGGTTAGTCCGAGGCGTTGTGGGGCGCCTACTTCTAATCCTTGGCTTCATTTGCTATATAATCTTCGCTCTCTATCCATTCGATTGGGACCCACCGAGAGGTGTGACCAACGGAGCAGAATTTCTTCAGAACGGAAACCTATCATTTCGCACAGCGGGAATTCTTTGCGGTACACGCACGCCCGAATGGACAAAATTAGCGATGGAAACAGGCGGACTGACCGTGGATCTCAGAGTCCGGACTTATAAAATTTCCCAAACAGGCCCAAGGCGGATTTTTACCCAGTCCCTGGATATCGTGAAATGGAATATTACGGTAGGCCAGTGTGAAGAGGCGTTGGTTGTGCGCCTTTACAGCCCCGACGAAACTGAAATCAGACTCTTGGAATTCGTGATCCCTGATGTTTTCGAAGTCGATGTATGGCGTGATATTTCTGTACACGTGAATCGAAATCGACTGACAGTAGATCTGGAAGGAGTCGAAGTCTATGATCAGGCATTACCCTGGAAAGATCCCCTGGCATATTGGAACAAAAACTACAAAGTTGCGCTGGGAAACGAGCATTCCGGGCGACGCGCCTGGTTGGGGGAAATAGCATCCGTAAAGGTTCGGATCGGGGAGTTTGAATACGATCAATTGAGATCAGAGGAAATGCACCTGCCCGCTTATTTCTGGTCCGCCAGATCCGCACCGACTATAGGTTCAGCTGTTCAAATCCATTTTTACAGGAATCTGCTGCGCGACTATATTGCGAATTTTATTTGTTTCTTACCGCTGGGCTTTCTCATAGCCGCCCGAGGCAGTGGCAGGGGTCAGTTGCTGCGTGCAATTCTAATATGCGGTTTTGCCAGCTTGGGAATTGAGGTCGCTCAAATCTGTTTTGTTCACAGTTTCCCCTCTATTTACGATTGGGGGTTGAATACGGCCGGCGCAACGACTGGGGCAGTCTTGGCCCTACTCGCCGGGAAGTACTTTCAACGGTGAGCAATCCTTCCTGACTCATAACAAGTCTCCTTCCTTCTGTTCATAGGAACTAACGCTTATTGTAAAGTGCCGCGAACGCCGCACCCGCCCAAAATCCATTCTGCCACGGTCGCATTCTTAGTGAAAAGTGGTATTAGAGCTAAATTCGTTCGGATCTTATACCTTATACTCTATCAGATTTAAAGCCGCCGAACATTCTCTAGCTCAAAAAGCTGACCAGCAACACCGATCGGATCGACCATATAAGTGTGCGTATCCAGTCTGATCTTACAAGTGGCCGGATCGTTTCTGAGTTGAAAGAATTTGTGAGCGCCTTATGTTGTGGCAAGTGCACGGTAAAAGTGACCACCCATATTCCCAGCAAAAGGATCAAGTTCATCCAAAGGTAATAGCCGTATTGCATCATCCAAGTGCTACCAATTAACAAAATTCCAGTTACCAATTCGGTAAGCATGAAAGGAACGACAATCAGCCCCGATTTCTTCTTGTAAAGATCCGCGAAATCTTTCCCGTCTTCGGATTGGATAAATCGCAATAACGGGTAATGGACCACCTGCACATACCAGATAACACCTGTCATAAATAAGGTGGAATAAAGGTGCAGTTGAATGACTAGGTGCTGCAATGAAGGATCCAACATAAGAATCCCATCTTCGACCGGAGTGTGTCCGGGTCAATGAAATCGTAACCTAGAAGTTTACGCAGCCTGTATCGACCAAAGGTAGTACTTCCCATAGGTTTTTATCTCCACGGTGGTCTCACGTTTTTCGACATTCGAATCGAGGTTGGGCACTGCCTGATCGACGAAAACCTTACCACCGGGACATACACCACAAAGCCGGGTAGCCACATTGATGGGCCGTCCGATATAATCTCCATCGAAGGGAAGTTTGGAACCCAGTCCGATGGATATGCCAACACCCAATGAATCGGGCGTTCCTTCGGTGAAGTGAGGACTCTGCCGAAGTCTTTGGTAGCGGCGATTTAAATGCAAACAACCGTCCAGCGCTGCATCTACGGCGTATTTTCGATCTTCAAAAGTCGTTTGCCATACGGCCAAAACTCCATCGCCCATGAACTTGATCATTTCGGGAGAATATTTGGCAAAGCTGCGTTGAATAACCTGATAGAAAGCACCCATAACTCCACAGAGATAGGGAGACTCAATATTGGGCCGTTCAGAAAAGTG
>JAPUIL010000110.1 GCA_027297085.1 Verrucomicrobiota bacterium
TATTCAAAAGGATTATACGGTTCCGTCATGGACTATCCAGCTATCCCCTTTAGAATGCCAGGCGAAAAACAGGGACAATACTGGACCACTCGACCCGGGCCTTACGACAAATGGGCCATTGAGTTTGGTTACAAGCCTGGGTTGGAAGGGGAAGCCCTAGAAACCGTTCTTTCCAGATCCACCCAACCGGAGCTGGCATTTGCCCTCGATGCCGACGATATGCGTTCACCCGGCAAAGCCATCGACCCGAGAGCCATGATCAATGACATGACGAGCGACCCTATCGGTTTTTCAAAAGATCAGATAGCACTCATCAAAGCGATCCAGCCAAACCTGCGAGACCGCCTGGTTAAAAAAGGTGAATCCTATGACTATCTGAGGGGTGGATTCTGGCTGAGCTTTTACCGGTTCCAAGGGGCAGTCGAAGCGGTATCCCGGCACATTGGCGGTGTATATGTGGACCGGGCAATGGCCGGACAGGAAGGCGAAAGCATGCCCCTTATTCCAGTAGCCCGCGAGGATCAGAAACGGGCCATGGCCACCCTGGCTGATCATCTGTTTGCCCCCGATGCTTTCGATAGCTTCGCCGAGGTGGCCAATTACCTGCTGCCTCAGAGAAGAGGCTGGAATCATGGCAACGGAACCGAAGATCCCAAATTCCATCAAAGCGTATTGGAGACACAGAATAAAATCCTGGATCACCTCCTTCACAGCAGGGTGCTCGCCCGCCTGACCGACACGACGCTTTATGGAAATGAGTATCAAGTGGATCAGTTCCTTTCGGACTTGACCAATGCCGTATTCGAGGCGGATCTGACAACGACTGTGAATACCTTCCGGCAAAACCTACAGTTAGAGTACGTGGATCGACTCCTCAATATCGTAAATGGTAAAGACTTCGACCGTGTATCTCAATCAATGGCATTGAATCGCCTTCGCTGGATCGAGGATAACACAACAACCAGGCGCTCGGATAGTCTACAAACAAAGGCCCACCGGGAGCACATCCTTTACCGTATTGAGACAGGACTGGATCCGAAGAAGTGACGCTGGCATTACCAGATTAAGTTTGCTCCAATACCACCCAAGGCCAGGATTATTTTCCGGTTGTAAATTCGCCGAAAGTTCCTCCATGGCCCCAAAATATTTCTCGATCAACTTTCAATAGCTTATGAATCGTTTCCTTATTAAAAGTCTCCTTCTAGTATTCTTTTTTCCCACACTTCTTTTCGCACAGGGAGATACAACGCCCGTGAAGGGTATCCACGCGAACACTCCAAGAGTGCATGCGCTCACACATGCCACAATCGTAACCGCACCAAGTGAGATGCTGGAAGACGCCACAATGGTGATTCGCGACGGAATAATCGAATCAGTCGGAGCGAACGTCGAGGCGCCCGGCGATGCCCGAATCTGGGACATGACTGGAAAGACCGTTTATGCCGGATTTATTGATGCCTATTCCCAGTATGGCATGCCCGAAGGTCTCAAAATATTTAGCCCGAGTCGCGGTGCAACAGAGGGCCCTCCAAAAAAAATGCCACCCACCCCCAGTCAATCAGGAGCATCTTCCTGGAATCCCCTGGTCACTCCAGAACGCGATGCGGCTGATCATTTCAAATCCAATAAAAAAGCGACCGAAAGCTTGAATGACACCGGATTCACCACGGTTGCCACTTTTCCAGCACGTGGAATATTCCGAGGCCAGGGTCTATTGGTAAACACGGACGGGCAATCCCTTAATGACTCGACGGTAAAAACCGGCCTGGCCCAGCACATTGCATTCGATCATTGGAGCCAGTCTCGAACAGAAAGGCCCAATGACGGGGACAGCTATCCAAGTTCCACTATGGGCAGCATTGCCCTGGTCCGCCAGACGCTTTACGATGCTAAATGGTATACCGATGCAGCGGAAGCGTATGATAAAAACCCCGACCAACTGGAGAAGCCGGAGGAAAACGCGGCATTAGAAGCCCTAAAACTACTCACCAACCAAAATCAGTGGGCATTGTTCAAAGCAGACGATGAACTAGCCTATCAACGTGTCGAAAAAGTGGCTGATGAATTCGGATTGGAATACGCCATTTTAGGAAACGGTTACGAATACCGGCGGGCGGATATACTGAAGTCCTTGGGCAAGACCGTCATCCTTCCGCTCTCATTTCCTAAAACTCCTCATGTAGAAAGACCGGATAAATCATTAAACCTGTCCTTAGAACAATTGCAGCACTGGGAGCTGGCTCCTTCAAATGCAGCCTTCCTGGCCAAAGCCGGTGTTTCGTTCTGTTTCACCGCACATTTCAATCCTGATCCTGGTAAAAGTGTTTGGAATGCTATTCGAGAATCGGTGAAGCGTGGCCTTAGCGAAGAAGATGCGCTGGCGGCTATTACCACCAATCCGGCTCTACTTTATGACGTCGACGCTCAATTGGGAACTATCGTAGCAGGCAAGATCGCCAATCTCACAGTGGCAACGGGCAATCTGTTTACGGACGAAAAGGCGCGCGTATCCGAATTATGGATCCAGGGGAATTATGTGGAGAAAAAACCGGCCAAGGAAATTGACTTAGAAGGGACCTGGGAATTTTCGTGGGCAGGCGTCGGCGGTTTTGAAACAGGCACCATAAAAGGCAGTGGCCAAAAGATTTCCCTAAAAACGGGTAAGGTGACTATACCAGTTTCGCTGCAAAACAGCGAAATTCTGTTTTCTGCATCCCCCACTCTCCTGGGAGAAAATGAAGAGAGCGGGTTGGCTCGCCTGCAGGCATACGTGTCAGACGATACACTCTCAGGAAGTGGCCAGCTGCCGAATGGTGATAATTTTTCGTGGTCGGCAGTTAAGAACGCAAAAGAAAATAATGAAGAGGAAGAGGAAGAAAAAGAAAAAGATAATGATAAAGATAAAAAGGAGCAGGAAATACCCGAACTTGTTTTTGACCGATACCCAGCAGGCGTATACGGAGTAGGACAACGTGAGAAATCAGAAACGGTTTTAATACAAAATGCGACCATCTGGACTAGTGGCCCCGACGGCGTGCTAGAAGAAAACGATCTATTGATACAGGACGGTAAAATTGTGAGCGTTGGCAAAAATCTGAAGGCTCCACGGAACTCCATCATCGTTGATGCTTATGGGAAACATGTCACACCGGGTCTAATCGATTGTCATTCGCACATAGCCGGATCTGGAGGAATCAATGAAGGTGCTTCCGCGGTGTCCGTCGAAGTCCGCATCGGCGACATCATCAACCCGGCTGACATAAACATCTACCGGCAACTAGCCGGAGGATTGACTACTTCAAACATTTTGCACGGCTCGGCCAATCCCATGGGAGGTCAAAGCCAGGTAATCAAGTTGCGCTGGGGTAAGGACGCAGAAGATTTGAAATTCGAGGGAGCCAGGCCCAGCGTCAAATTCGCCTTGGGTGAAAATGTAAAACGAAGCCGCAGCCCTGATTCGACCCGTTATCCGCAAAGTCGGATGGGAGTGGAGCAGGTTTTTATAACCAATTTCCGAGCCGCAGAGGATTACGAAAGGCGGTGGGCGGATTTTAATGCCGGCAGATCACTCGCTCCTCCCAGAATCGATCTACGCAAGGCAGCGGCACTGGAAATTCTTCGCCGAGAACGCGTCATCCATATTCACTCCTACAGGCAGGATGAAATCCTCATGTTTGCGCGATTGGCCAAGAAGCTGAATCTGGAAGTGGCCGCCTTTCAACATATACTTGAAGGCTACAAAGTAGCCGATGCACTTGCAGAAATCGGAGCCGGAGGTTCCAGTTTTTCCGACTGGTGGGCTTACAAGTTCGAGGTGATTGACGCGATACCCTACAACGGAGCGATCATGCACAACGCAGGCGTTATAACTTCCTTTAATTCAGACGATGCCGAGTTGGCAACACGCCTAAACACTGAGGCAGCTAAAGCGGTTAAATACGGCGGACTCTCTGAAGAAGAAGCACTAAAATTCGTCACACTCAACCCCGCCATCCAGTTGCGCATTGATGACCGGGTTGGTTCGCTTGAAAAAGGAAAAGAAGCGGATTTTGTCATCTGGAGTGATCACCCCTTATCGACCTACGCCCATCCCGAGCAAACCTGGATAGATGGAATCAAGTATTTCGATAAAGAAGAATCGCAAGCACAGTTTGAATCCGATGCCTCAGAAAGGGAGCGACTCGTTCAAAAGGCGCTCAAGCAACGAATCAAAGAATTTAAACTGGAAACTAAAAAAGCGCCGGAGAAAGATCCGCCCGGAGAACCGAGACCAGAAGAAAGTCCGGATTGGATATACCACGACGGCTCTAATCATTATAGCTGTTCTGCTGAAGAGGAAGGAGCCCACCTGTGAGATCTACATTTATAAAACATACCCTCCTTTCGTTGGCTGCTGTATCTATATTTTGGATATGCAACGCACATGATCAGGTTCCAGGCACAAAACAGGCCAAGCCTATTCTGCTAACTAACGGAACCATCCATACCGTGACCGGAGCAACCATCTCCAATGGCCAACTTCTTTTCGAAAACGGAAGGATTACAGCCGTTAGCAGACGGGTGGATGTTCCCGATAATTGTGAAGTCATCGATGTCGAGGGAAAACATGTATACCCAGGTTTGATATCATCCGTCTCCTCCATTGGTTTGGTGGAAATTAACTCCGTACGCGCCACTATAGATTTCGGAGAGCTCGGGAGCTTTAATCCCAATATTCGTGCGGAAGTTGCGGTCAATCCCGACAGTGAGCTTATTCCGGTTACCCGTGCCAACGGTGTCCTGGTAGCCCACGTTATGCCTTCGACATACCGAGGTGGACTGATCGGCGGGTCAACCGCGGTCATGAAATTGGACGGTTGGACGACGGAAGATATGACCTTGTCCGCTCCAGTTGCCATGAGCATAACTTGGCCAAGAGATCCGCGGACCAGTCAATTTCACCCGGAGGACACCAACCCAGACAACGCTCAAAAAGCAGAGGAAAACTACGCAACTGCCATTAATAAACTGGAAGACGCTTTTAAGGATGCGCGGGCATTTTGGAAGGCCAAGAACAAGGGTGACAAAACTCTCGATGTCGATCTACGCTGGGAAGCTTTGGCTCCCGTCTTGAATAAAACGGCACCCGCGCATGTCTACGCCGACTCAGCTCGACAAATCCGCGATGCGGTCCATTGGGCTAAACGTGAAGCTATAAATCTGGTAATTTTTGGCGGAACCGATGCCTGGCGCCTGACGGAATTACTATCAGAAAACGATGTGGCCGTGGTGGTCGGTGGCGTAAATAAACTTCCCAGACAACGATGGGAATCCTATGACACTCAATTTCGAAACACAGTAAAACTCCACCAGGCTGGTGTGAAGTTTGCAATCGGCTATGCCAGCCGGGGGGCAAACGAACGCAATCTACCCTACGAGGCGGGAAAAGCCGTTGCCCACGGCTTACCCAAAGAGGAAGCGTTGAAGGCGATTACGATTTATCCCGCTGAAATACTTGGAGTGGCGAACAGGCTTGGCTCATTAGAAGCGGGGAAAGACGCTACGCTCATCGTTACCACGGGTGATCCATTGGATATTCGCTCCAACGTTGAAATGGCGTTTATCGAGGGCCGTACCGTCGATCTTTCAAGCCGGCACACTCAGCTCTACGAGAAGTATCAGCAACGATACCAGCAGAACTGACCTCTTTTTCATTCAAGCTCTAATCTACATTGATTGGATTGAAAGGAACCGAAATGGTCGGACACTAAATGCCCATGACTTCCAACCATTTTGACTTTCTTGTAGTAGGTGGCGGAAGCGCTGGTTACGCCGCCGCGAGAACAGCTCGCGAGGCGGTAGACCGGGTTGCCATCGTTGATAGCAGCGAAGAACTGGGAGGTTTGTGTATTCTGCGGGGCTGTATGCCGTCAAAAACACTCATCTATTCGGCCGAAGTTTTACAGCACGCTAAGCACGGTAAATTGTTCGGTCTTGATATTTCTAACGCAAAGGTGGACATGCCGGTACTCCACAAACGAAAAGTCGATACCATCGGGGAGTTTGCCGATTACCGGGTAGAGGGCCTGGAAAGTGATAAATTTACTTTGTTTCGAAATCGCGCTGAATTTACCGGCCCCAATTCAGTCCGTCTTGATGACGGCCGTGAGCTGACCGCGGACAAAATCTTGATCTCTACCGGCTCGGTTGTACAGGTGCCTTCTATTCCAGGACTTCGTGAGTTGGAAGGTGTATGGACCAGCGATGAAGTGCTGGATCTCGATTTCCTGCCGGAATCGGTCATCGTGCTGGGTGGAGGTATCGTTGCCAGCGAGCTGACTCAGTATCTGAATCGTATCGGCTCCAAGATTATTCAAATTCAGCGCAGTGAACACATTCTAAAAGAAGTATCTCAGGAGGCATCCTCAGTCCTTGAAAAGGTCTTTCGTGAAGAGGGCGTTGAACTCCACACGGGAACTAGAATCAATTCCATCAGCAAAACGGACGATGGGTATAAAGTAGTTTTCGAAAAAGCCGGAGAAACGGTTATCAGAAAGGCACAACACTTGTTTAACGCACTTGGGCGAGTTCCCAATACCCATGGATTAAATCTCGAGGCTGCAGGCATCAACACAAGGCGAAGCGGTCATATTAAGACCGGGCCTTACAACCAGACAGACAATCCCAACGTTTACGCTGCTGGAGATGTCGCCGGTCCTGTAGAAATTGTGCATGTGGCCATCATCCAGGGCGAAGCAGCAGCGAAGCATGCCACTGGACGAAAGGTGCGTGAACCTTCGGACTGGAACTTTCTCGGAGTCATTTTTACCGATCCTCAGATCGCCTTGGCCGGAAAGAACGAGGCTATGTTGAAAGCCGAAGGTATCGATTTCGTAAGCGCTGACTACCCTTGGGACGATCACGGCAGATCCATCCTCATGGAGGCCAAGAACGGTTACGTTCGAGCATTCGCCGACCGGTCCGGAACAATTCTCGGGGCCGAAATTGTCGGCAAAGACGCCGGTGAACTCATCCATGCTTTTTCGGTAGCAATCAGCCTAAAGGCTACGGTGGTGGACTTGCTAAATACACCCTGGTACCACCCCACTCTGTCCGAAATGGTCACCTATCCACTTGAGGATATTGCCGACCAATTGGGGTTGGAGTATTGAGGTGCTGCGCACGTGTTATTGGTTACTTATGATTAGGTAGGAGCAATTTTAATCGCGACCTGTCCTTACAATCAAACGGAAAAGCCAAACTTGGGCCGAAAAGGATGAGGACGATTTCTCTCTGCTCTATAGGCTCTCAGCTCCACGCGCCATTTCGCGGCTACTCCTCCAGATACATGTACTTAAGCAAACGAGTGTCCAGTGGTGTGTTGTGCCAGTTTTTTACACGCGTATCCACTAGGTAGTTACGTGTATAGAAATAAAGAGGTACCATGGGTAACTCATCCAATAGGATAGACTCAGCGTCATGAGCCGTACGAATTCTCTTCTTCGGATCCATCATAAATGAAGCCTGAGTGAAAAGTTCATCGAACCGTTCATTGCTCCAGGTTGTCCGGTTTAGACCAGAGTCACCAACAAAGAGGCTCAGATACCCCAGATAGTCCGGATCAGATCCCCACCCGGCTCGAGCAATTTGATAATCACCGTTATCGCGCGTATCGAGATAGACCTTCCACTCCATATTCACCAGCTTGATATTTATCCCGAGATTGACATTCCACATCTGCTGGATGGCCTCGGCTATTTTGCGGTGGTTTTCTGCGGTGTTATAGAGAATTTCAAGCTCGGGAAATTCTTCGCCATTCGGATATCCTGCTTCAGCTAACAATCGCCGCGCTTCTTCAATGTCTTCGGTTAAAGTATCTCTTGGTTGATACTGATTCACATCCAGTGGAATAAAAGAATAGGCGGGTCGTTGCCCACCCTGAGTAACTTGCTCAACGATATCCTTGCGGTTTACCGCCAGGTTTAAGGCCTTGCGTATTCGCGGATCATTCAGCGGAGGCACGGACACATTGAATTCGTAATAATAAATTCCGTGAAGCAAGTGATTGCGATACTCCGGGGGTCGGGTCCTTTCCAATTCTGTAATGATATGCAAAGGAATATGCAGGGCTGCATGTACCTGCCCGGTTTGAAAGGCTCGATACTGGGTGTCCTGATTATCAATAGGATAAAAATGAGCTCCATTGAGTCGCACCGTTTTGCGGTCCCAATACTGATCATTCGGTTCCATGGAAACCACGGTATTAGTAGTCCATTCCGTTAAAACAAAGGCCCCATTAGAAATCATTTCTCCGGGGCGAAACCAGCCAGTTCCGCGTTCATCGATGGCACCATGGGCTTCAATATTTCCTTTATGCACCGGGAAAAAACTGGGTTGAGAGATATAGAAAAGAAATACCGGACTCGGCTCATCCAAATGCACCTCGATAGTAGAGTCGTCTAAAGCCTTAAATCCAACCTGACCGAAGTCTGTTAGTTCACCTCTATTATAAGCTAGGGCGTTGGATATATTTTAAAAAAAGTATTCTATATAGGAATTACCAAGACCGGGAGAAAGCACCCGTTGGAATCCATATAAAAAATCTCTGGAGGTTAATGGATCACCATTCGACCATTTTAAATCGTCTCGAAGGTAAAAGGTATAGCGCCTCCCTCCATCACTAACTTCCCATCGCTCAGCGGAAGCCGGAACAGGCTCGATAGTAACAGGATCAATATTCACCAAACCTTCAAACAGGTTCTGTAATATTCTAAACTCAACGGTTCCAGTAGTTATATGAGGATCCAGAGACTGAGGCTCGGCACCACCGGCAATATGGATAACTTGATCCCGCACACCGGCATCTACAACCCGTTCACGAGGTTTGCAGGCCTGAAAATATATACAGGAAACAAAGGCGGTGGCAGTCAGACAAAAACGGGAAAACATGGCAGTATCCTAGTAGACCGAAGATCTCAATCAAGCTCAGAGCAACTGTGAACACCACAGATCTACAATAAGGAATCTATGAAAAAATCGTCAGCAAGCTAACTCCTACAACTGCAAAGTTCAAAGTGGAATGAAAGAGCTACCTGTTATTGAGCCTTACGCTTCTAGATGCGTCGATTGAAGCCTCGTTAGGTGGCGAATCCATCATCAAGCCCGACATCTAAACTCAGTTAGAATCAGGTAGACTTTCTCTGCGGTCTCTGCCGCAGGGTACCTCTATTCACAACCGATCAATCGAAATGCGGTCCTGGTCGAAGGGTAGGACAGGAGAGGCTTGGTTGATGTCGTTCTGGCAAACTCGGTACTGAGCGTTGAGATTTCATTTCCAGGTTATTCTTGGGGAAATTGCTCCAGAGCCTCGCTCAAATCAATCGCACCTTCGTAGATGGCCTTGCCCGTGATGACGCCGTCCAGATTTTCATGGCGACTTCCCAGGTCGGCCAGGCTTGCTAGATCTTCCATGCGTGATACACCACCACTGGCGATAATGTTGGCCGAACAATGACTGAGCATCTCTTCCTGTGCTTCGAGATTCGGGCCAGCCATCATACCATCGGTACTGATATCTGTGTAAATAATAGTGCGTACCCCGAAATCGGATACTTGTTTGGCCAAATCGAGGGCAGTAACGTCGGAGGTATCAACCCAGCCTTTGACCGCAACCAGACCATCCTTAGCATCGATGCCGACGGCGATCTTGTCGCCGTATAGTTGAATCAAGGCTTGCACAAACCGTGGATCCGAACAGGCACGAGTTCCAATGACGGCTCGAGAAACTCCTGCATCAAACGCTGCCTTAACTGATCCAAAATCGCGCAATCCTCCACCCAATTGAACTTTTAAACCAAGAGCGGCCACTTCCGCCACATGCTTGAGGTTGCTGGATGTTCCTGTAAAGGCCCCATCGAGGTCGACCATATGCATCCATTTCGTGCCGGCCTCAATCCAGACTTTGGCGGCATCCACGGGACGATCGTAATACACCGTCTCTTGTTCAGCTTTTCCCTGAAGCAGCCGCACACACCGTCCGTTCCGGATATCAATAGCAGGATAAATAATCACGGATACTGGGCTAATTGTATTCCATGCACACGCAACTGAAAATTTGAAATGCTTCGGAGCAACCCGAAATTCTCACGGAGCTGAGAATTTCGGGTTATCTGACTTGAGATACAGGAATCACCACTCACACTGATCAACATGCCCAAAATCAAATACCAGGTACCAGATTTTTTAAATCAACTGTTAGCAAGCCGTTCGCCCTCTGGTCAGGAAACTGAAGCGCAAGCCGTATTCGACGCCTTTGTAGAGCCCAAGGCTGACAGCTATGAGAAAGATGTTCTTGGAAATCGGATCGCCACCCTCAATCCGAAGGGGGATCCCACCGTGCTGTTAGCAGGACACCTGGACGAGCTCGGTTTCATTATTAAGTATATCGACGACAAAGGTTACCTGTTTTTCGACACAATTGGCGGGCATGATCGTATCATGATCTCAGGCAGAAGAGTTCGCATAAAAACCCGCAACGCCGTGATCACCGGCGTAACCGGTAAGCGCGCAGTTCACCTGATGGATGCAGATGAGCGGGAAAAAGTGCCCAAAATACACGACATGTGGATAGATCTGGGAGTCTCATCCAAAGCAGACGCGGAAAAACTCGTACGCGTAGGCGATACAGGCACTTACGATCACGAGTTTGAGCTACTGAATGGATCCGTGGGTACCGCGCGAGCTTTCGACAACAAAACCGGCGCTTACATTGCCGGTGAAACTCTGATACGCCTGGCCGAAGAATCCAGTCTGGCCGCAAAGGTAGTGGCAGTAGGAACCGCGCAAGAAGAAATTGGCGTGCGCGGTGCGGCAACTTCCGCATTCGCTACAACTCCTGACTACGGAATCGCCATCGATGTTGGACATGCCACGGATTTCCCGGACGCGGATAATAAACGGTTCGGAGCATTCAAGATGGGCGGCGGCGTGATAATTACGCGTGGACCACAGCTGAATCCAATTGTAACGGAAGCGTTGATTGTTGTAGCCGAAGCGGAAAATATCCCCTACCAGCTCGAGGCAGAGCGCGGGATCATTTCCAACGACTCACGATCCATCCAAGTGGCGGGAGCGGGTGTAGCTACCGGCACGATAGGCTTGGCTCTCCGCTACATGCACACCCCGAGCGAAATGGTCGACCTGGAGGATGTTGAAGCCTGCGTAAAATTGCTGGTGGCTTATATCAAGACGCTGAAATCGGGTGACCGGGCGATTGTGTAATGTACTAAAATATTTTAAAGCATTGTAATTATCACCTGTAAGAGCGGTTTTGACCGCGATCTGCAGCTTCATAGAATCGCCACCAAGGTGCCTCCTACAGTTGAGAATTCCCAATCGAGGTGTAGGAGTTAGCTTGCTGACGATCCTGCATTTGCACTATCATCTTGATAAGAGCTACTCCTAATTTTTGAGTTAGAACAAGCATCTTGCCTGTTTTTCGTTTATCTTTCCAGCCTGGAAGCCGGGCTGCTCCATTAGGCCGCGTCCTTAGAATCTGGAGACGACTCGGTGTTTGTGTCAGAGTCTTTCCCGGATTCTACTTGCTTTGGCCGACGTTTGATCTGCGGCTTGCGTGTTCCGTTTACGACTCCCAAGGTGATGACCACTTCATCCACATCTTCGTTGTGGGGAAGGTCATACATGATATCCAGCATGATCTTCTCCATAATGGAGCGCAGTGCGCGAGCGCCAGTTTTAAGCTTCTTAGCTTGCTTGGCTATCGCTTTGACCGCGTCCTCTTTGAAGCGAAGGCTTACCCCGTCCAATGCAAACAGTTTAACGTACTGTTTTACCAAAGCGTTCTTTGTTTTTTGAAGAATTTTCTCAAGATCTTCAACTGACAATTCTTCCAAAACGGTAGTGATGGGCAGTCGCCCAATAAATTCTGGAATCATGCCGAATTTTACCAAGTCTTCCGGCTCGAGCTTTGCTACTGTGTTCACAGCTGATTCGTCTTCTACCTCTACCTCTACCTGAGCCTGATTATAACCCAGATACCGTTGCCCCACTCGTTTGTTGATAATTTCCTCGAGTCCTATATAAGCTCCTCCACAGATAAACAAAATGTTTTCAGTATTCACTTGAACGTATTCCTGATTCGGATGCTTGCGCCCACCCTGCGGTGGAACATTACAGATAGTGCCTTCGAGAATCTTAAGCAAGGCCTGTTGTACCCCTTCACCTGATACATCACGAGTGATAGACACATTGTCAGTCTTGCGGCCGATCTTGTCGATTTCGTCCACGTAGATAATTCCACACTCGGCTTTGGCAACATCGTAGTTGGCTGATTGCAGGAGACGTAGCACGATATTTTCCACATCTTCGCCCACATACCCGGCCTCGGTAAGCGTGGTAGCATCAGCGATGGCAAAAGGCACATCGAGCAGTTTTGCCAGGGTCCGGGCCAGGTAGGTTTTACCACTACCGGTGGGACCGATCATGAGAATATTGCTCTTCTCGATTTCTACATCTATAAGCGACTCATCGATTTTGTGATCATGAGCCTGATTGCGATGCATTAACCGCTTGTAGTGATTGTAAACAGCTACCGAGAGAACTTTTTTGGCGTGATCCTGACCAATAACATACAGATCCAGCTCACCACGAATCTGAATTGGCTTAAGGAGTTTAAACGGAGACGCTTCCTGGTGTTGAGAAGCTTTGACCTCGCGATCAATGACGGTCTTACAAACATTGACGCAGGAATCGCAGATATACACACCACCGGGTCCCGCAATCATCTTACGGACCTCATTCTGCGATTTACCGCAGAATGAACAGAAGGTCAGTTTGGTGGATTTAGCCATGGAAAATTATGAGGCCGATTTTTCTTTTTTGCGTGCAGTGATGACGTTGTCGACGATGCCGTAGTCCTTTGCTTCTTCGGCTGTCATGTAATAATCGCGGTCTGAATCTTTTTCTACCTGTTCTTCTGTCTTGCCGGTGTGTTTGGCAAGAATCTCATTTAAAGTTTTTTTCCATCGATTGATTTCCCTGGCCGCGATAGTAATATCTGAAGTCTGTCCGCCAGCTCCTCCAGACGGCTGATGAATCATGACCCGGCTGTTGGGTAAAGCGTACCGTTTACCGGGAGTTCCTGCAGCCAGAAGTACGGTGGCCAAACTAGCAGCCATGCCAATGCAGTAGGTAACCACATCGCAGCTCATAAGGTTTACTGTATCATAAATAGCCATACCACCTGTGACTATCCCTCCGGGAGAGTTGATGTACAGGTTGATATCTTTTTTGGGATCTTCCATTTCCAGGAAGAGCAGTTGGGCGATCACCAAATTGGTAATCATATCATCAATTGGAGTACCGATAAAAATGATGCGGTCTTTGAGCAAACGACTGTAAATGTCCATGCTCCGCTCACCGCGGCCGGTATTTTCGATAACGTTTGGGACGTAAAAACTCACTTATTTATTCTCCTCTTCAAGTTGTTGGATTGTTTCCGAAACAGTAGATTGTTCCACCAGGAAATCAAGAGTCTTGTTAATCAGGATAGATTCATGCATGGAACGCAAGCGACCCTGATCTTTTCTAATTTCTTTAGCAATTTGCTCAGGTTTTTGCTGGGTATACATGGCTTCCTGGAAAATCATGGCCTGGAAATCACGGTCTTCCGGTTGAATTTTTTCTATTTCAGCCAACTTATTGAGGATCAGGTTGATTTTTACGCGACGACTAGCTTCCTTGTCGGCTTCCTCCCGCATGCCAGCCATAGCTGCTTCGGGATCGTCCTGAGCCTCCTGGGCTTGCGTCTGTTGCTGTAACATACCTTGGAGAATGCGACCCGACTCTCCATCCACGGCAGATTGAGGCAGAGCGAACTCAGACTTTTCAACCAGGAAATTCATGATCTGCTCACGTTTGATCTGATTAGATTCCGATTCTTTTCGGTTTGTGAGGTCTCCTTTTATATTATCTTTCAGCTGATCCTCGGTCTCTAAATTCATTGCTTTGAGGAATTCCTCATCAATTTCGGGAAGTTTTTTCTCCCGCACTTCGGTGACGTTTATTTTATATTGAACTGACTTACTTTGAAGATCTTCCACGCGGAAATCATCCGGAAACTCTACCGTGATCTCCTTTTCATCGCCTTTTTTCAACCCGACCAATTCTTTAGCCAGGCCAGGAAAATCCGCGCTTTCGGTACCAGCTTCCTCCCAGGTGGAGGATTGTTTGCTCAATAAAGGCTGATCGGCGATAAATTCGGAAAGTTCTTGGCCATCAAGGAACCCTTCGTAACCGAGTTGTACATAGTCTGACTCAGCTGCCGGATCCTCTTTTTCAACGAAATCAGCCCGTTGGGATCTCAGGGTATAAATGGATTCCTCAATTTCTTCATCGGTAACAGCTACCTCGGGTACCGTGACGGCAATGCCTTTGTATTCAGGTAATTCAATCTCCGGTTCCAGATCTACGGTAAATTCGATAGAAGCGTTTTTTCCAAGTTCGATGTCGCCCTCTTGAAGATCGACTATGTTGTAGATCTTGATGCTGTCCTCCTTATTGACCATATCGTAGGCGGTGGAAATGACTTTTCGCTTCAGCTCCTCCTCAACGTCCTTGCCATATTTCCTCAGGATCATAGCTGCGGGCGCCTTGCCTGGACGAAAGCCAGGAATACGAGCCTGAAGGGAAAATTGACCTATCAGTTTCTTTTGTTCATTTGCGATCTCAGCGGCCTCGATCAAGACGGTCACTTTTTTCCGCGAATCGCTCACGTCCTCTACTTGAATACTCACGATAAATCTTTACGGTTCGATATGGATAAAAAAGCGCTTTATGATCATTTCCTTTATGACCGGGTCAATGCCTAAATAGATCCGCAAACCCCGGTAAAATATGGGCTGGCTTTGACGTTGATTCCTTGCGCGGAGAACCCTTTGCTGAGATTTTTAGCATCTTATGGTTGAGCAGATAAACATTCCCCGGCCTCTTTTGGTGACAGACTGTAGCACCCTGGGTGTACGAGTAGGCGTGCTTGGAGATGGAGGTTGGCTGGCATATCGTAATCATTCTGGAGAGGTTGCCCTCGCTCTATTCGAAGCAGTCAAAGAGGTGCTAAGCCAGGCCTCGCTTAGCCTGGGACAATTGGCGGGATTTATTTTTTGTGAAGGACCAGGATCAACTCTGGGTATCCGCATCAACGCCATGGCGCTGCGAACCTGGAATAGTCTGGGAAACAAACCTCGCCCTGTGTTTGCCTATAAAAGCCTGGAGGCAGCGGCCATCCTTGTGCGCCTATCCGAGGCAAACGACTCAGCTTTTACGCTATTCTCGGATTTAAGGAAAAACGCCTGGAATGCATGTTCAGGAAATTCTGACGGATCCACATCGACCATCGAGGTCGTACCCAAGGAATCCTTAGGTAACTGGAAGGAACGGCGATATTTCATTCAGCAGCGACTATACTCGCCGGGAGCCCCGCCAGAATCAGAACCTTTAAATTATGACCTGGAACCGCTCGGCGCTTCCGATGATTTTATAAATCTATTCCAACCCGTAGAACAACCGGCAGTATACCAAACGACAACCACTCAGTTCAAGAAGTGGGTTCCCCAACGCCATCGCTAAGCTTATGGTAAAGCATCAACAGGACCATGCCCGGTGCTGGGTAGAAATCGACCTGGCAGCTCTGGAGCGAAACTTACATAAGATTAGAGCCGCTCTACCGTCCCACATTCGCTACGTCGCAGTGGTCAAGGCCGATGCTTACGGTCATGGACTCGCGCAAACTGCAACCCGCCTAATGCAGTGCGGAGCAGATATGTTTGCCGTAGCCAACGTCAGTGAAGCAGCCACTCTTCGTGAAATGGGATCAGGCTGGCCCATCCTGGTACTTTCTTCGGTATTGCCCCAAGAGGATGACGATCTGTTTGCTGTTAATCTGATTCCGACCCTCTCAACTCTAGCCGAGGTTGAACGCTTCAATCTCAAGGCGAAGGATCGAAGGAAGGTGCTGGAAGTTCACTTAAAAATTGACACCGGAATGGGACGACTGGGTGTATGGCATGAAGATGTTCAGCCGATTCTGAATGCACTGCAATCTGCCAATCATTTAAAGTTGGATGGTGTCTTTACCCACTTCAGCTGCGCACCCACAGATCCGGATTTTACTGAGCTTCAACGTAAGCGATTTCTCGATACGCTGAAAATAATAGAAAATCAATTCGACTTGAGCGAGTGTCTGATCCACGCCGACAATAGTGCAAGCCTGAAAAGCTTTAATCGATCGAGCCCGTTCAATGCCGTACGGGTCGGGCTGCTGCAATTCGGTGCCGCCCCCTATCCCGACTCTCTGTTTGCTGAAGTAAAAACTGAGCCTGTATTGAGTTTTCATGGACGCGTTTCGTTGGTAAAAACAATACCGGCCGGCAACCCGATCAGTTATGGGCGGTTAACCACTATTGCAAGATCCACAACCCTTGCCGTTTTGTCCGCTGGTTACGCTGATGGAATTCCCATGCCTTTTACAAATCGCGCGGAAGTGTTGATTCAAGGGAATCGATGCCCTGTCCTTGGCCGGGTTACCATGGATCAACTTATTGTGGACGTAACCGATCTCGAGAAATCGCCTGAAAGTGGCGATATTGCTACCTTTATAGGGACACAAGACGAAGGACAAATCTCCATCTCTGAGTTCAGTCGTTGGGGAAAATCCATTCCCTGGGAGTGTTTTTGCTCGATTTCCAAGCGTGTCACAAGGGTTTACAAAACCTTCAGAGAGTGATCCAATATCCCACTGTTTTGAAACCTCCTGCGGTTTCTCAGCGTTATATCTCATCCAGTATTGTTATGAATACCTTAAAGATTAAGCAGCTAAGCCCTAAAGAAGCCTGGAAACGTTTACCTTCGTCCGCCTGGAACAAAGAAACTGCCAAGCATCTACTCATGCGGATAGGTTTTTCTGCCTTACCGGAAGCGATTCAGAAAAGTCTGAATGCCGGTATGGGCACTACTATCCGGAATTCATTCGCCGACGCATCGGTCATGGAGCCGCCGGAACAGCTTAAAGAAATTGTCGAAGGATACCGAACCCAGCGTCAACGCCAACAAGGACTGGGTGAGGAAGAACGCCGTGCCATTCGCCAGGCGCTACAGAAAAAAAGTCGGGAGACGATTGTTCAGCTAAACATTAATTGGCTCCAACACGCAGCGGATCCGAAAAACTCGTCCTTCGAAAAGTGGGGATTGTTCTGGGAAAACGTTTTTGTGGTAACCGCCCAAAAGGTAAAAAATCCGGCCATGCTCTATCAGTATCAGCTGGCAATTAGGAGTAATTCGTTCAAGACGTTCGGGCAGCTGGCCAAAGTAATATCGAAAAGTCCGGCCATGGTCAATTTCCTCGACCTACAGCAGAATAAAAAAGGGAAACCCAACGAAAATTTTGCCCGTGAGTTATTCGAACTTTTCCTGCTCGGAGAAGGCAATTATACCGAAGAAGATATCAAGGAAGCGGCTCGGGCATTTACAGGCTACCGTCAGGTAAACGGCCAGTTTCGCTTTGTACAGAATCAGCATGATACCGGAAAAAAGACGGTGTTTGGAGAAACGGGAAACTGGAAAGGCGATGACATCATAGACTTGGCTCTTAAACAACCGGCAGCCAGGACATTTATTCCAAGAGAACTCTGTAAGCACTACTTGAGCGATGAAATAATACCAGACAAGTATCTGATCCCACTGGGAGAAGACTGGGCAGACAACAATTTTAACCTTAGTTGGTTAGCATCGACTTTCTTTTCCTCCCAATTATTTTACAGCTCACAATTCCGTGGAAATAAGATAAAAAGCCCTTTCGAATTCTTACTGGGCTTGTTACAAGATCTTGAGCTCGACCTGCCACCACTCCCCCGCTCAGTCGTTCCCGCATTGCGGAGTATGGGACAAAGTTACCTGAACCCTCCCAATGTTCGAGGATGGGCGGGCGGCCAACACTGGATAAACAGCGCCACTCTTATTCAGAGGCGGCAAATCGTGGAAAGCTTCTTTAATCCACCTAATGTCCGGCGCATGAATGCAAATGAAGTTCGTGCTATGGATGAGGCCAAGGAAATGGGGAAAGGTCGTTTCTTCGTCACCAAAGAGCAGGGCGAAGAATGGATAAAACTACCTCCACAAAAGCGGCTCAATAACCTGGTCGACGCCTGGTTATGCAATCCTCTGGATCCAAAAATAGAAAATTCTTTGCTCAAATTTCTGGAGCAAAAGAAAAGCAACCCGCTTTCGGCAACCCGAGCGGTAGCGATCACCCTTCTCCAATCACCCGAATATCAGCTCGCCTGATTTTAGAACCGATGAAAAACATCACACTCAATTTTCCCGCCACTCGTAGAGAGTTTCTCAGCACGTCCGCAAAAGGAGCGGGTTTGCTGGCATTCAGCCAATTTGTTCCCGGTTTCCTCAGCGACTCCATAGCAGCTGACGCACCACGACCAGAAACGGACCGCCGTATATTGGTGCTCGTGCAACTCGCCGGTGGCAACGACGGACTCAATACGCTCATTCCGTATGAGGACTCAGATTACTACCGACTGCGCCCTACCCTCGGAATCAAAAAATCCGAGGCCCTGAAATTAACAGACGAACTTGGATTCCACTCCAGCTGCCTGCAAATGAGTGAGCTATTTAAGGAAGGCAAGTTGTCTATCGTGCAAAACGTCGGTTATCCGAATCCAAACCGCAGCCACTTCAGGTCTACGGAAATCTGGGAAGGCGCCACCGATTCAAATGAGTTTGGAGATTCAGGTTGGATAGGTCGTTACCTGGACAACAACTGTAGCGGCACTCCTTCACTCGGAGACCCCGAAGCAATCACCTTTGGAAGTGAATTGCCGCTCACCGTACAGGGAGAATCCACACATAATCTGTTCAGTATCAACAATCGTCCCGGCCGCGTCCAAAGAGCCGATTACGGTCTCCTGGACTACATGGTAGGAACATCCGACACCAAGGATAATAAAGGTTTCCTGAAACAAACCATGATGGATACGCTTATTACGGAGGAACGTATCCAAAAACTGTTTACACAGTTTTCCTCCACCGTAATGTATCCCAGCAACCGGTTGGGTGCTTCTCTTAAAAATATTGCCTCACTCATAAGCGCCGGACTACCCACTCGAGTGTATTACGCGACACTCGGAGGATTCGACACCCACCAAGGCCAGGCAGCGACACACCAAAGGCTGCTGAGGGATCTCTCTACCAGCCTGTCTGCTTTCCAGAAGGACCTGGAGAATAAAGGTCTGGAGGACCAGGTATTGACTATGACGTTTTCAGAATTCGGAAGGAGACCCAGCGAAAACGAAAGCGGAGGCACCGATCACGGAACTGCGGCACCGTTGTTTGTTTTGGGAAGTCAAATTAAAGACACCCTGGTTGGTAAGGCGCCGAACCTGAAACTTGAAAACAATAAAGACCTGACTTTTTCTACCGACTTCAGATCAATCTACGCCACGGTGTTAGACAAGTGGTTGGAATGCGACAGTGAGGCGGTGCTCGGTCGTAAGTTCAACCAGCTCTCTTTCATTTAGGCTTTCTCCCTAAAACAGCAGCACTCCAATCAGGCAAACCAGCAACACCAGTGCCATCACTGACAAGGCGCGCTTTTCCTGTTTTGTTAGTCTAAGAGGCACTCAAAAGAATTGGGATAAGGTCTTCCGGGAATCAAGGTAATTACTCGTGCACGGATAGTAAAAAATGCGGGCTATTTCTGTTTCAGAAATCGATAGGGTTTCTGTGCCCACTTTCCGGCGTACTTCACTCCGATACGAGCCGTAGTTTCCCAATTCAATGCTGCTGGGCGATTCGGATTAAATTCGAACCATAGACCAGTCAATTTTGAGACAGGTTGAGTATTGAAACGCTTGTCTATTAGAAGTTCACGGGTCAAGATCCCAGGCCCTGTGTGGGCTCCCACTCCACGAATCAAAATCGCAGCCGGGTAGTCAATCGGTCCAGTCACAACATTCAGAAGCCAGTGAACGCCGTAACAGAGATACACATACCAATGTCCTGCAGGACCAAACAACACTTCGGTTCTTGGCGTTCTCCCTTTTGAGGCATGGCAGGCACGGTCTTCGGGTCCGTCGTAGGCTTCGATTTCCAGAACTTCCAACATCACAACCCTCCTACCCACATTGGCCA
>JAPUIL010000111.1 GCA_027297085.1 Verrucomicrobiota bacterium
GATCTGGCTTTCACTTGCGATGGCCAAGTCGGACAGCTTCAAGAGTACATCGACGATTGCTTCGCGATCTGCATTGGCAAGGAGTTGCGCTCCCCGGATTTCATTCAGCATGCCGTGAGCGTCTTTCTCCGAGAGCGGTGCGAGTCTCATGGAAGTATCGTTGAGTACTTCGGTATAGACCCCGCCGATGCCGAAAACTACTACAGGGCCGCATTGGGGATCGTTGGACAAACCGGCAAACACTTCTACGGCATTCGTCAGATCAAGCATCTCATGGACGGACACACCATTTACTTCCGCATTGGGCGAAGAAGTTTTCACATTTGAAAGGATTCGCGAATAGCTTTCCTCAAGCTGCGATTCGTCTTTCACGTTCAATGCAACTCCACCTACTTGGGACTTGTGAGAGATGTCGGAGGAATCGATTTTAAGAACCACCGGATAACCGAGGTTTGCGGCGGCGGCCTTGGCTTCATCCATGGTCGTCGCAAGTGCTCCCCTAGTAACTGGGATTCCCAAATCACTCAAAATTGCCTTAGCTGCATATTCGGCCAAAACTCCGCTCGCTGGAAAGGATGGTAATGAGACTTTGGAAATAGATGTTTCGGCTGCATCCTCTACTGGCTCGGTAGAAATTTCCGATGATGTGGACTCCATCCAGTTGTAAATGGCGTTGAGACTTTCGCCCGTTCCTTGCAAGACAGGGATGGCTTCCTGATCGAGGATGTCGTGTATTGTCGAATGAATACCACCTGCCAGATTGCTGAATACAACCAGGGGCTTTTCGATCTTACTGTTTGCGTTTACGATGGATTGTGCAGCGATGGCGTAATAATCCGCCTGCTTGGTGCTCATGCCGGACTGCACATCGAGGCATACCACCACCGCGTCGAATCCGGGATCGTTGCCAACCGCTGTGATACAGTTTTGAAAAGTCTCCCCGAGATCGCCATTGCCCCAAGCGTCAACTGGATTGGCAATCGGGCTATAGGGAGGGAGGGTGTCGCGTAAACGATTAACGGTCACTTCGTCGAGGGGCGGAAGGTGCAAACCTATATCTGCGGACAGGTCGGATAGCAGACCAATTTCTCCACCCGAAATGGCGATCATACCGACTCGATTTCCCTTGGGTGATTGTAAGCGGCGAAAAAGCGTGGCGGTTTCCAGTAGTTCATTGAGGTCGCGCGCGCGGATAATTCCGATTTGTTTTAAAACCGCATCGATGATCGGGTCCTCTCCCGCAAGTGCACCTGTATGGGTGACTACGGTACGCTGAGCGGCTTTTGTGCGTCCAATTTTTACCACTGCGATGGTCTTCCCCCGGTCTCTAGCACACGCAGCTACCGCTCGCAGTTTGGGAATATTTTTAAAGGATTCCACAAATCCGAGGATTACGTCCGTGCCCTTGTCCTCGATTAAGTACTCCAGGTAATCTTCGATCGTTACAGCTGCTTCGTTGCCGCTCGAAACGAGATAGCGGAAATGAATTCCGCGTCCGCTGTTGAGCAGGGCTATGGCGACCGATCCACTTTGGCAAACGGCAGATACGTTGCCTGGAATAGTGTCCGTCGGCACGTGTGCACTGAACCCGCCGAAACCATTCAGGAAGTTTACCGCACCGATACAGTTGGGTCCGCAAAATGGTAGATTGAAGGTCTCTGCAATTTGGCGGATTTCCGATTGCAGCGTGGCGCCACTTTCACCCGTTTCGCTGAAACCGCTTGCATATATCACTGCAGATCCGGCACCTGCTTCAGCGGCTTCCCTGAGTAAAACTGGAACCAAACCCGCGTTGACACAGATAAGCGCGCAATCCGGTTTTTCCGGGAGATCCGAGATGCTTTTAAACGCGGGGATGCCATGTATCGATTCATACCGGGGATTGATCGGGTAGATACGCCCCCGATAGTTGCCACTTTTCATATTGAGAATAACCACCGATCCCGGACTTTCGAATCGCTCGGACGCCCCAATCACAGCAACGGACTTCGGAGCAAGGAGTTTTTTTAGATCCCATTTGGATTGAGAGGTTGCGGCTTTCTTCATATACAACGGCTAGGTAACCCGATTCTGAGGATGACCATCCAGGTAGGCGATCACGTTGTCGACCGCCCCGCCGTTCAGAAGATCTACGCCTTCGGGAGTCATGTCGGCGCAGTGGGGAGTCAGGATCGCATGTTCACACGCAAAAAGCGGATGGTCGGGTGGGGTGGGTTCTTCCTCAAAAACATCGATACCTGCTCCCATCAGATGCCCTGAGTTGAGCGCACTCACCAGAGCATCCGTATCGGCGACGGCACCTCGGGCCCCATTCAGAAAAATGCTGTTCTGCTTCATCTTCGCGAACTGATCGGCGCCCATCAGGTGCGTGCTGTCTTCCGTCAGCTTCACGTGCACACTGATCACATCTGATTCGGACAACACCTCATCCATCGACTTAAAAGTTACCCCGATCGCCTTTGCTCGCTCTTCCGACGGGTTATAGGTCCAGGCGATCACCTTCATCCCGATTGCGCGCCCTAGCCGGGCCATCTCGGCTCCGATCGCTCCTGTCCCGATGATTCCGAGCGTTCTTCCCTGAAGCATCACGTTGTCAATCCGTGGCCACCCGCCTTTCTTTACGTTCGACGTCAGATACGCCGCACGCTTGGAGACTGCCAACATCAGACCGAACATATGCTCCGCTACCACCGGAGCCGTTCTGCCCGGCTGGTTGCAAATCATGACTCCGTGTGCTTTTGCCGCTTTGAGGTCAAACATGTCCGTGCCAATTGAGCACGACGTAATCATTTTCAAATCCGAAAGCTGGGCAAACTCCTCTTCACCCCAGGTAACTGCTCCCCGTGTATTCATGATGATCTCGGCCCCAGCAACCCGAGCAAGCTGTTCGGCCTTATCCTTGGGCCGATCTGTATGCATCACCAAATTACCGCGTCCTTTTAACCGTTCGAGATGGGGAGAATTTTGAATCTGTGGGGGATCGTCCCCCGGAACTACTATTCTTAATTCATTGGAATTCGCTTGGGAAGATGTCACTAGTCTTTGTTTGGTTGGTTCCTTTTAATTCTGTTAGCTTTTTACGGAAGGGGCATTTCAGGGCTCTCCTCATCTCTGGCAGGTGTAAAGCTTTGTCTGGTGGTTTTGGAACGCACTTGTTCCAACCAGAAAATTCCGTCGTAGGGAGCGCTATTTCCGCGTGTACCCAAAAAGTCGATATCGCCGTCGCCGTCTAAATCTCTGGCGATGAATTTATCGAACATTCCTCGCTTGCGGCGTGAGATGTCGTGCCGGGTCCACTCCGATTTTGCATCGCCTGGATTTTTAAACCAGCCAATTCGACCTAGTGCGTCATTTTTATCGACATCGCCATCCCCGGTACGAGGTCCTCTGCTATAGCTACCGGCAATGATATCAGTAAAACCATCTCCATCAATATCCGCAATTTCTAATCCCGTAATACTATCGAGTTTAAACTTTCCTATGTAGTAGGAATTCCAGCTTTCATTTAGCTGTTTAGGTTGTTCAATCCATTCTAAGCCTTTTGAGGTGGCACCAATAATATCGAGTCGGCCATCGTTATTTAAATCTGTATATTCCAAATTGAAACCGCCCAGTCGTGTATTAGTAATATCAATAGCGCGTTCCTTAAATTGGATATCACCAGTACCAAGGTTTTCAAAAAATATAATTCTTTTTTCTCCGCGTGAACCGACGACTATATCGAGATCACCATCGCCGTCCAGATCCACGGGCTCGGAATTTTGCGGAATACTGTATCTACCCAGTTCAATTTCATGCCAGCTGCTACCTGAAAGAGGATCTCCTTTGACTTGATATACAGTAACTGGGGTTTTCTTTGCGTAGTCTTCTGGACCCGGTCGTTGGGCACCCTTATTCGCTGCTGCCACTTCAGGAATTCCATCTGAATTAAAATCGCCAAAGAAAACTCGAATATAAGAACCGCGGCCTTTGGTCATGGGGAGAATCAGGCGAGGCCACTTTTCTGTGCGGCTCATCTTTCCGGGATTTTGTAGATAGATTAGATGTGAAAGTTCCGCAGCTACTATAACATCAAGGTAACCATCGCCATTTACATCGGCCACAGCCACATCCTCAGGTGCTGGTGTGTCGGTGCCTTCCGCAATAGTAATATTGGTCCAGCTATCAGGGTGGTCAGATCCGAACGCAATACGCACATGTCCAGCAGGTACTGGTACGTAGTCGGGGTCGTATGTAGCGGAGTCGTAGTCAGAATCTGATTCATGTACGGATACAATATCCTCAAAGCCGTCACTGTCGATATCGCCCATGACCAGGCCATCACTGCCACTGAGAGCAAACCCCGCTATAGCCGGGTCGTCGATAATATGTTCCTGCCAGCTTATGTAATTTCCATCTATACTTTTCGCGGTGCTTAAACGGTCTCCTACCGGAACTTGAGCGAACACCATGGGTGCGGTGACCCATAGAATGAATACCAATATTCCTACATTTGTTTTAAAGTATTTTGGCTCTGTACCAGTTTCATACCGGGAATCTGTGAGCTGCTTTAGTATAAACTCCATTACCTTAATATGATAAGTACGATTTAATATTTCTGATGAGTTTCACATTTTCCTGAATACAACCGATCCTTATAGAGAACTTGCATCATGATCCGGGTGAGTACCAGATAGGCGAAGTGTAGGCTCGTTCCTGCAACGTTTTCTTCAGGTCGGGAGGAGGAGGGATGCCGAGTTTCTTCGCATCGAACATGCTCCAGCGCGGTGTCGGAATCTCCAATACGCGTGCATAGTAGAACGCGTTTAGATTTGGATCAAACTGTGGGTCTGACCAAGTCCCCTTCAGCTCGACTGCGCCAATGGTGTTGGTATAC
>JAPUIL010000112.1 GCA_027297085.1 Verrucomicrobiota bacterium
TAAGGAGATCAACATCGTAGTCCTCTTGAGTGATGTGATGTCCACCACCAAAATTGATCCAACTCAACTGATCGAACCAATGGCCGAATTTCTCTTCCACCACATCCAGTGTCCGTGCCAGGGTATCTGAATTCTGCTCACAAAGGGTGTGAAAGTGCAGGCCGGTAATTCCTTCCAGGTTTACCGACTCAAGATTATTGGCAGTGACACCGAGTCGTGAATTAGGAGCACAAGGATCGTATAGGGCTACTTCAACTTCTGAATACTCCGGATTGATTCTTAAACCACATTGAATAGAGTGATCCGCCTTCTTTACCTGTTCACTAAACTGGTTGTATTGGGCGATAGAGTTAAAGGAGATGTGGTGAGCGATAGGGGTAAGGGCTTTGATATCAGCCAAAGAGTAGGCCGGTGCATATACGTGGACTTCGCCTCCGAATTCATGGTGTCCCAATAGCGCTTCATTGACCGAACTCGCCGTGGTGCCGGCCAAATATTTTTTTATGAGAGGGAAAGTACTGAAGGCGGCATAACCTTTGAGTGCCAAAATTATTTTGCAGCCGGCTTCATCCTGAACGTGTTTGAGAACGGCCAGGTTTTTCTGCAATTGACCCAAGTCGATTATGTAGCAGGGAGACGGTGCTGAATTGGTATTCATTAAAATGCCGTAGCTTAGAAGTCCGGGTGTTTATCCAGTTCCACGACCTGCCAAGGCAACCCGAATTTGTTCAGGTCATTCATGAAGGAGTCGGGGTCAAGCTGCTCAATATTCCACACGCCTGTCTGTTTCCACTTTCCACTGAGCATTTGTTTTGCCCCGATCATGGCAGGCACGCCTGTTGTGTAAGAGATGGCCTGGGAATTCACTTCCTCAAAACAGGCTTCATGATCACAGATATTGTAAATGTAGATGGTTTTGTCCGCTCCTTCCTTTTTCCCGGAGATGATACAGCCGATACAGGTTTTTCCCTTGGTGTGTTCACCCAGGCTGGCTGGATCAGGCAGGACGGCTTTCAGGAACTGCAAAGGGATCATTTCCTTGCCTTCGTAAAGCACCGGATCGATTCGGGTCATTCCCACATTTTCCAATACTTTGAGGTGGGTAAGGTACTGTTCTGAAAAGGTCATCCAAAACCGGATACGTTTCAATCCGTTGATATTCTGGATCAGAGACTCAAGCTCCTCATGGTACATCAGGTAAACATCTTTAGGTCCAATCACAGGAAAATCGAAAGTGTTTTTAATCGAAAGCGGGGCCGTTTCTTTCCATTCGCCTTCTTCCCAGAATCGGCCATTGGCGGTTACTTCCCGGATGTTGATCTCAGGATTAAAATTAGTGGCAAAAGGATGACCGTGATCTCCTGCGTTGGCATCGAGAATATCGATGGATTCGATGGTATCGAAAAAATGTTTTTGAGCATAGGCGCAAAAGACGTTGGTTACACCTGGATCGAATCCAGATCCTAGAAGTGCCATCCGACCCGCTTTTTGAAACCGGTCCTGGTAGGCCCATTGCCATTTATATGCGAATTTTGCTTTATGAAGCGGTTCGTAGTTGGCCGTATCCAAATAGTCGACACCAGTTGCCAGACAGGCGTCCATGATTGTTAGATCCTGATAAGGCAGGGCGACATGGATTACCAACTTTGGCTGAATGCGTTGTATCAGCATAATAAGCGCCTCCAAATTATCCGCATCGATTTGAGCAATAAAAATTTCCCGGTCGATCTCCGAAGCGATTTGTTCGCATTTAGAGATGTTTCGACTGGCCAGCCAGATCCCGGAAAATACGTCGGGCAGCTGAGCGCATTTATGGGCTACAACGCGGCCTACGCCGCCAGCGCCGATGATCAGTACGGTACTCATAATTTTCGATTTTAGAATCGGCACCAAGGCATAGGTAATATTATTGTGAATTCAACGGAAAATACTGGAATCTTGTGGTTTCTGATCACTCTCACACACGAAAACTTTGTTTACAAATCTGTTGTGCTATGGAGGTCTGCACTCTATGGGTGTCCGGTTAATAAAAATGATCTCATCCATCCATTATGTGGCGATTTATACAAAATACATTTAGCAGTTTTCTCGGAACCCTTCTTGCCCTGTTTATTTTGGGCTTAGTTGGGTTCTTAATGTTGCTGATTATCGGATTGGCGTTTCAGGAACCGGGTCCCGAGGTGCCCGACAGCGCTGTCCTGGTCCTAGACCTCTCCATGAGCATCAATGACCAGCCGCCTTCTGTCACATTTGAACAGTTGATCCAACAGGCCATTTCCAATCGCGAGATTCCTCAAGTAGGCTTGAGAAAGCTGTTGAACGCCATCGAGTATGCCAAGACGGATGACGCAATCAAAGGCCTCTTCATTACTGGTAATCTACAGTCGATAAACTTTGGTTCCGGTTATGCCGCTCTCGCCGAATTGCGGGAAGCCCTGGTCGATTTTAAGGACAGTGGCAAACCTGTGCATGGCTATCTGGTCAATGCAATGCCACGTGATTACTATATAATGTCGGTTTCCAATACACTCTCCATGAATCCCTTTGGAGAACTCCTTTTTAACGGACTCGGAGTGGAAATGATGTTCTATGCCAACGCTTTCGAGAAGTGGGGTATAGGGGCACAGCCGGTCCGGGCTGGAAAATTCAAGGCCGGTATCGAGCCCTATGTGCAAGACCATATGAGTGATGAAAATCGCAGGCAAACTACCATTCTGATCCAAGGTCTTTGGGATTCCATGGCCGAAAAGGTCGCCGAATCACGTGGTTTATCAGCAGAAGCACTAGATGTTGCTGTGAGTTCCAACCGCTCCTTTGACGCAGAAAAGGCTCAGGAAGCAGGATTGGTGGATAACTTGGTTTACTTCGACGAAATTCTTGATGATTTGAAGGAAATCGCCGGAGATGATGCAGACGAACGAACTTTTTCCCAGGTAGATATCGTGGCTTACATGGCGGCTAATGATTTCGACGGATATTCTAAGAGCGATGATACGATCGCGGTGGTCTATATCGAAGGAGTAATCGTGGCCGGTGAAGGCGATCCCGGCCGGGTCGGGGGTGACAAGCTAGCCCGCCGGATTCGAGATATTCGTTTGGACGACGATGTAAAAGCGGTGGTATTGCGGGTAAATAGCCCGGGAGGAGGCGCACAGGCTTCCGAAATTATCCAGCGCGAGGTCCGCCTGTTGAGAGAGGCCAAGCCCGTTGTGGCTTCAATGGGCTATGTGGCTGCCAGTGGCGGCTACTGGGTATCGACCTATGCGAACCGTATTTTTGCTCAAGAAAACACCATAACCGGATCGATCGGAGTGTATGGGCTTATATTTAACGTGCAGGAAATCTCCAATAATTTTGGGCTCACTTGGGATTATGCCAGTACGCATGAGTTTGCGGGAAGTTGGACCATTACCCGCCCGCAAACTGAAACAGAAATGGAGCAGCTTGAAGAGTCGACAACCTGGTATTACGATCGCTTTCTGCAGAAAATTGCTGAATCACGTGACATGGATGTCGAGTATATTGATTCCGTGGCCCAAGGTAGAACCTGGTTGGGTAAGGACG
>JAPUIL010000113.1 GCA_027297085.1 Verrucomicrobiota bacterium
AAAACCAATAGGATAAATAGTCCCATTACCACTTGTGCCCAGGTTTGCCGCCAAATGGGTAGGATCACTTCAAAGTAATGAACGGCAGGATGGGGATCACTATTAAAATCCGAATCTCGAGCACGCACACGAAGTGTGTGAACGCCATCAGACAAATCCGTACGCGTTAGTTCGGTAGCTGGAGTATAGAGGCTCCAGGGCTCTTCATCCAAGCGATAAGAATAGGTGAGAAACTCTCTCGGTGTTTTAGACCAGTAATCCGCTCCTCTCCATCTAATCGTAGCCGTTTGGGATGAATGAACAGAATGGTTAGGACCCCGGAAAACCGTATCCGGACCATGGGTATCCGGCAAACATTGAACCGTTTTAAAAATGTTTTTCTTAACCTCGGGGTAGGCTTCTTTCTTAAGACCCCGGTAATACCAATCGGTATGCGTTGTGTTAATCCAAAAAGAACCGTCGCTGGAATATTTCAGGGTTCCGCCAACCCGGTGCAAAGAAAGTCCCTCAGAAGTAAAGGGAGCCCAACTTGTACCATCAAAACGGAATATCCCATCTTCGGTAGCTACCACAGGCTCTTTCCCTTCCAAGGCAATAACGTGAGAGTAATGGTGATCTGAAATAAGGTTGTCCTCACTCATATTTTCCCACGCACCGTCACGTCTCCTGAAAACTCCATTGCCCCAGATAGCTATCCAAACATCCTGATTCTTTGTCACGGCAACTTTGTCCACCCAATTATTACTACCAGGATAATCGACTTGCTGAACAGGAATTCCAAAATCTACTCGTTCCAGAGTGTTTGATCCTGACCATATCGTTTTAGTCACTGGATCCTCGGCAATACTCCACGGACGGAATGGTGCTTGAACCGTATCATGGTGATCTACGGTGTATTGACCATCCCGGTACGACAACCTTAGCATACCTCCCTGAATATCAGGATACTCGGACTCGGGCTGCTGACAGCTCAAAATCACATCTCCGCTTTGAAGTTTTATAATACCTAGGTGGCTTAGGCCGGAGGCAAACAACGGTTTGCGATAGAGCGACCATTCCCGTCCATCATAGATACTGAAGGCAGCCGCTTCAGAAGACGAACCTGCACAGAGCACGTGACCATTGTCTAAAACAAGAACTGCCACTGGAGCATCGACCCCCGTTTCGCTCTTGGGAAACATTACCCACTCCAAGGTGGATCGATCTTCTAATACTACATGTCCTTCCACATCGAGGTACCAAAAATTGTCGTCCTGATCCTCCGCTTGGAAATGCAATCCGGACAAGGTTCGATATTGTCTTTGCCTGTGATCAATCCGGGTAATACCGGCGCCGGTTTCCAACAGGTAAACGAAGCCTTCCTCATCCTGCATAACAACTGGCCAACTGTCGGGAATCGGATATTCAGACCCCTTGTAAATTTTCCAATCGCTCCCGTCATACAGGTGAAGTGATCCACGGCCAACCACCCATACCCGGCCATCGTGACTTTGCATGAGTGAGGTGCTGAAATTCTCACCTCCCAAAGCACGGAGGTTCTGCGACTCCCATGTCCGGGTCGCTATGTCATAGATCAAAACACCATCATGTTCATGATTGTTAATCACCCAGATCTGATTTTCGCGAGTGGCAATAATCACTGAATGATTTACAAACTCACGCTCGCTTTCATAGACCCGTTCCCAATTAGATTCAGGACATAAATTTCCTTCGTTAATCGGACACCGGTAAACATCCCCGGTTGGACCCACCACTATCCAAAGCGCTCCATCGTTCCCCACGCAGATACTCTGAACCCCGGACGAGGGGATCGTACCAAATCTATGTTCAATGAGCTGTTTCCCGTCGAATTCAAGGATTCCGCTATTTCCAGCTATCCAGATTCGCCCATCCCCGGTTGTAGCCATCTCACTGTTCGGATTAATTTGGAATTCATGCGAGACCAGCTCTTTCCAGTTATCGTTTTCATACTGGTAAATACCTTCCTGAGCCATCATCAGGATTTCATTTTCAGGTCCGAAAGCCAAACGAACGGGAGTGGCATCCACAGTGCTGGGGTGCTGTAAAAACTCCAGGGTCAAGCCATCAAACAAAATGATACGGTCGTCTTCAGCTTTTTTAAGAATGAGAGCCTTGCCTGACTCGTTTACGACAATCTGTCGATTGTGAGTCCCTAACTCACGCAGCATTTGCCAACGCCAGTGATCTTCCAATGAGTCATAGTATCTGAGTTCATAGGGCTGCTGTCCCTGCAAGGCCAAGGCCAGGAACACTAGGGGCATCGCTCGGAACAGGAAATATATGGACCTGAAAAAAGAGTCGTTCATACGGTTAAAAACAGCGCAAAAACTGGCAGAATCAGCCATACGAAGTCAACGTTTCTTGGAAAACTGGTCGCATTGCTTCCATCTACAACATCGCCGATTTCTTTCAATTCTGACCGATTATATTTTGATAAACCAATCTAGCGTCATTCAATTCGCGCAATACCCTCAACCGACTTTTCTCGTTGGGATACTGTTTTCGCTTTTCAAAATCCGCTTCAAGGCGATCGATCCATTTTATAAAATAAGCCGCGTCCTCCGGAGAGTTCAGAGGCTTGTCCTTCATATCGATAAAAACCGGATTGGTATGTGCATACAATTCGTTTCGGATGATATAGGGTCCGCCTGGACCGGCCACTCGTAGTGCAAGCCAACCACTAGTTTCAATTAGAAGCTTGCCGTCAAACGAAGCCAATTTTCCGTCTTCAGTGATTTTGAGTTTACGGATGGACTCACCATTAAAGATCAAGTCGGCACTTTCCATGGGAAAATGCGACCGGGCTTCGGCTTTGATGGCCACCGCTCTGTCGCCGGCTAAGTGGACCGTATTGGAAAGTCCGGTACCCTCGACTTCGAGAAACACCATCGGACCATTGGTCACAAAAGCCCGCCCATCACGCTGACCGTTGACCCAGGCGGAGTAACTCAGCCCATCAGGAATCTTGACATAGGCACGCCCCCATCCAGGAGGATAACTGGCTATTCGATTTAAAAAACAATCCGTTCCAGCGGCTGCCGAGACATTCAAACCACTATTAAGCAATCGATACCAGAGCTCAACCGATCCCACATAGGCATGCCCCATTATATCCATCGAATCGATCCTACCCAGCGCCGCGTCCACCGGAAGCCCTTTGGCTGCATAGGCCTGGTCATAGAGGTCCTTCGGATTTCCTGCAGGATGGGTGTAACTGACGATGCCATCTTGTTCATGAGTATGGCTGGCCACTTCTGCGTTTGTCGGTACATCCCAGGGATTTGTGGTGTGTTTGAAGCCGGTAAAAACGGGCTCTACCAATTGCGAGAGATTGAAAAGCGTCATGTGTCCCCACAAAGTGGCCCGAAACTCCTGATTCCAGTAGAGGATGTGATTCGGTTCCGAATGTGGGTCAGAGCGTCCGAGGAAAAACTCGCGATCGTAGACACCGTCGCCATCAGAGTTCGCCACCACCGCGTTACACACATTCAGATCCTCTCCCTGACATTGTCTCATCAGGGTAGCCGGGTTGTTATACCATGAGCCATAACCATAGTTTGCATGGACATGGTTTTCACCTGAATACCACCCACGTTCTCCCATATTGATCCACGGTTTCAATTGAACAGAGACCTTCGTTGTCCCGCCACCGGAGACGGAAATACTTTTTTCAAAGGGAATGAATTCAGGACCTTTGAGTGCAACGAGTTTGTAGTTACCCGCAGGCACAGAAAACGAGGCCGAATCGGTATAGAAATGACCAATGCCCAAAGTGAATCGGTAAAGACTTCCTGGCGGCGAATGAAATTTTCCACCGATCTTTCGTAAAGAAATCCTTGCCACGGTCGGCGCCCCGTTTTCAAAAACTTCCAAATCCAATGTTCCTTCCTCAACGCCGAAATCGATCCCATGAATCGGCACCCACTTCTCTTGCGGGCTTAAAGGCTGGCTAACAACGATGCCCGCCGGCCCATGCCGATTGTCACCATAAACGAGCGACATCCCATCGTTGGATACCGAAACCCACTGCTCATCTGCCATGCCAAAGGTCAGGCGTTTGGCTTTCTTCAAAGAATCCCTCAGCGGTATGTGCCAGATATCGTTGTGAGCTGTGCCCAGATCCGTCACGGCATAGATGGCGTTCGATTTCGGATCAGCCGTGAGCGAGTAAATTCTAGCCGGCCATTGAAACAGTTTTTTCTGATTCATTCCATCGACATCCATCACATAGACATCCGCCATCGGGCCCTGATTGCCTGACTGCTCACCTAGGACATCCTGGTGCATCACATATACAATCTTTGATCCATCGGTCGACAGGCAGTAACTCAACCGATTGAAAGAAATCACCGATGGATCGACCTGCCTGATTTTTAACTCAACCACCGCTCCTGTTTCCAAATCCACCCAGGCTGGATTCTGTGCATTTCGATTTTCGCTCAGTCGCCCTAACACTTTATTTCCGTCTCTGCTAAAAAACAAAGGCCCGCGGCCCTGGACGACCGTGGGGAGATCAACATTTGAATGATTGGAAGTATTGATCACCCGTAAAGTGCCTCCCCTTGGATCCCGTCCATTGAGGTAAGCAATGCGATCACCCTTTGGTGACCACACGGGCACAGTATCCCAATCCGTTCCATGGGTAACCCTTTTTAATATTCCGCCCTCTACCGGCACGATATGTAAAGCACCCTGATAGGAAGCGGCAATTTGAGACCCATCCGGAGATACACGTGGATGAACCGTTCCAACTGCCGAGGCCGGAAATGGCTTTGCAATTGCATTGATAGTCAGGGTGAAAAAACCAAGGCACACTAGAGTTGCTAGTTTATAGGGGTTCATGCCTATTTTCTATCAAAGGAAGATAAGGTCTGGCAAGCTGAGAGAATTGGGAGCTTTCAGTGTGCAAGTGGCAGCACAAAGGTGCAATTATTCTAGAACGTTGTAGCCATGGCTGTGAGACCATGGATTCTAGCACGTTTATAGATCAGTAATCGGTCTCACCCTGGCTTCGCAAAAAGCTTATGCCGGGCAGGCAGGCCAATGCTACGCGTTTCACCGGAAGAAAAAGTTGCTAATCCATGCCGGAGTGTTCACGCTCATCCCGATTTCTTGTTTCAATCCCGAATCCACCTTCCTGCCATGTCCAACAATCCCGGTAGTTCCACTTTCTACGTCGAGTTGATCAAGCCTTCCCATTACGACAAGGATGGTTATGTCATTCAGTGGTGGAAGTCCTGGATCCCCTCAAACTCCCTGGCGGTTCTCTATGGCTTAAGCATTGATGTCGCAAAGAGAAAAGCCCTTGGGCCAAACGTAAATTTCGAAATCTCAGCATACGATGAAACGAATACGCGCATTCGAACCAAGCGCATCATTAACCGGTTCAGAAAAAACAACAATCGGGGCCTGGTTTGCCTGGTGGGTGTTCAGAGCAATCAATTTCCGCGTGCGATGGCCATTGGCCGTGAATTAAAGGCCGCCGGAATTCAGGTGGCCATTGGTGGATTCCATGCCGCCGGCTGTATATCCATGCTGCCCGAACTAACACCGGAACTCCAGGAGGCGGTGGATATGGGTATTACCCTGTTCGCAGGTGAGGCGGAAGGGCGATTGGAGGCGCTTTTCCAGGACGCGGATGCCGGACGTATGAACCCCATTTATAATTACCTTAACGATCTACCGGATATGCAAGGTGTACCGGTGCCGTTTTTGCCCGAGAAACACATCCGGCGATACGTTAAGGCCCTGGGTTCCTTTGATGCCGGGCGCGGCTGCCCGTTTTCTTGCAGCTTTTGTACTATTATAAATGTGCAGGGTCACAAATCACGCTTTCGAAATGCTGATGAAGTAGAGCAAATCATCCGCAATCACGCCGATCAAGGCATAGACAGCTACTTTATTACGGACGATAACTTTGCCCGTAATAAAAACTGGGAGGAAATATTCGATCGCCTGGCCCATCTTCGGGAAAAGGAAGGTTTGGGTATCTATTTTATCATGCAGGTGGATACGCTCTGCCATACGATTCCCAATTTTGTGACGAAAGCGCAACGCGCCGGCTGCCGCTTTGTTTATATCGGTCTGGAAAACATCAACCCCGATAGCCTCAAAGGTGTTTCCAAGCGTCAGAACAAAATCTCCGAATATCGGAAGATGCTCCAGGCCTGGCACGATGAGAGAATCACATCGTACTGCGGGTATATTCTGGGCTTCCCAACCGACACACCGGAAACTATCGAGCGGGAAATCCGGATTGTCCAAAAGGAGCTCCCGGTCGATATACTGGAGTTTTTCATTCTCACTCCCTTACCCGGCTCCCAGGATCACAAGGAAATGTACCTGAAAGGCGAGTGGATGGATCCCGATTTGAACAAATATGATCTCGAATACGTCGTTTCCAACCATCCCATAATGAGCCGGGAAGAATGGCAGGACATATACCACAGGGCATGGCACATTTATTATTCCTGGGAACATATTGAGACCATACTCAAACGTGCCGTCGCGGCCGGGATCTACCTTCCCCGCTTGGTATCTCTCATTTTTGAATATTACGGCAGTTACCGTTTTGAAAGTCTGCATCCTCTTCAAGCTGGCATTTTCAGGCGCAAAGGCCGGAACGAAAGACGACCGGAGTTAGAACGCGAATCAGTGTTCGTCTATTATCCCCGTCGCGTCTGGGATGCCGTGAGCACGGCTGTTCCCGCGTCGTTCTTCCTCGTAAAATTATTGCTTCTCTGGTGGAAAGTATCTCGAGACCCGGAAAACAAACATTACTTGGATATTGCAAATACTCCCGTAGAGGAAGGACACGAGGATGAGCTGGAACTCTTCGAGGTTGCCGAGGCTGCGAAAAGCGCGGCGGCGAAGGCAATAGAGATGAAAAACTCGAAACAAAAAGCCGCCGAAAAAGCGCTAACCGAAAACTAAGACTCTCAATCCGTCCGCCACTCCCGCCAACCAGGATCAATTTCAACCAACAAACAAAAGACTCTCATCATGCCCCAACATAAATTCACCCGCCGTAACTGGCTACGTTCCATGCTCATGGCGCCCCCCGCCATCGTCGGACTGAATGCGCTCAGCTCAACTGCCAAAGCGGCTCCGATCAGTCCCAACGACAAAATAATAGTCTCCTAGCTTGAAACATTTGTCCTGAAAAATTCCTGGGTGTTTGTCAAAATTTCTACCGATGCGGGAATCACCGGTTGGGGTGAGATGCTAAAGGACGACGCCAAAGCCTGCGCGGCCGGCGCTCTCGAAGTGGGTGACTATCTGATCGGAAAAGATCCACGTCCCGTAGTACATCATTGGCAAGCCATCCATCGCGGAGCCTTTTATCGCGGCGGTCCCATTAAGTCCGCTATCTCCTCCGGCATAGACCAGGCGCTCTGGGACATCACCGGCAAATGCTTTGGCGTGCCTGTTTATAAATTACTGGGTGGCCCAACACGGGAAAAAGCTTTTGTCTACGGAGTCCCCCGATAAAAAAACAGGCGTCAAGGCGATGAAAGTTGGTCCTTCGGCTGCTCGCAAGGCTTTCAAGTATACCGAAGGAAATAAGTTTGTTGGCGAAGTCGTGGAACGTTTTGCCGCCCTCCGTGAAAAACACGGAGACGGTGTCGACATCGGGATCGATTTCCATGGAGCCGTCCAACCCACCACCGCCAGCCTTCTTATTAAAGCTCTCGAACCATACAACCCATGGTTCCATGAGGAAATTATCCAAGCTCTCAATGTCGACGTCATGGCCGCCCTCGCAAAGAAGACCCACATTCCAAACGCCACCGGCGAACGCGTATTCCTCAAGTGGGGATTTAGGGAAATACTGGAAAAAGGCGCGGCCATGATCCTGCAACCCGACGTCAACTACACCGGCGGAATCACCGAGCTGAAAGTGATCGCCGGTATGGCCGAGGCCTATTACGCGCCGATCGCTCCCCACAATCCCAACGGCCCTTGCTCATTGGCAGCCAGTCTGCAAATCGCTGCCTGCATTCCAAACTTTATGGTACTGGAACGGGGTGATCGTGAACACGAGCTACTCGCCGAGCCGCTGCCTCCGGTCAGAGATGGCTACCGACCCATTCCAACCGGCCCCGGCCTTGGCATCACCATCGACGAAAATAAACTGATGGACGAAGTCGGTGAACCAAAGGAATACGGACCTCAATACGATCCCGACGATGGTTCGGTAGTGGATTGATAGTCCAACTTTTCGCAGACAAGAATCCTCCTCGTCCTCCTACTTTTCCTTTTACTTTGTATTTCGCATGAGCGGCTTTACGCCGCGATTTAATTGTACATTCGCAGAAAGATCGCCGCGTAAAGCCGCTCCCACAATTCGAATACCACGAAGTGCTTACCCTTACTCCAAACCATCCAGATACCCCACCAGATCGAGAAGCTCTTTCTTCGTCATCGTCATATCCAATCCCGCGGGCATCAGCGAGACAGAACCGGGTTGAATCGTTTTAATGGACGACCTCGCAATGGGCTTTGCCATAGCAGTGGCATCCAGTAGGAAAACGGTATCAGCCGTTTCGCGCTGAATGTCGCCCAGAAGCGTCTGCCCGTCGTGAGTCTGAATCTCGTACGGTTCATAATCACGGGCAAGAGTGAGACCCGGAAATAGAATGGATTCCAAAAGATCGCGACCGGTCCGAATGCTACCGATAGTGCTCAGTTCCGGGCCAACCTCCCGGCCATCGGCGCCAATCTTGTGGCAAGTGATACAGGCGCCTTTGCCAGACAGAAATACGGCTTTCCCGTTGGAAACTTCCGTGGCTTCCAATTCACTTTCGAGTTCGGCAAGGCGTTTCTCACGTTGGCCTTCCCGTTCAAGCAAGCTTTCAACAAACGGTTCAGCCTTTTTGTAAACCTCAAGCGGGTACCGCAGCAACATCCGTTTCAATTCCGCAGGCAAAAGGACATTGGCGGAACCCGACCTTTCAAGAGCTTCCACCAAGGCAAGGCCGGTATCGGTACCGCGCGATCCCTCGAATATGTTTAACAGGATCGGCAGTTCCAGGGGCCCCGCATCCTGGATCAGGCTGACAGTTTCGAGAACTTGATCTTCGGACAGATCGATACCCGCCAGAATGGTGGCTGCCTCAATTCGTCCGCCTTCGAGATTGCCTGAGCTAAGTAATTGTTTTAACAATACAAACGCCTTTTTACTCAACGGACCTTTTTTATGCGATACAGCGGCAAGGGCCTTTATCCTTATTAACGACGGGCGAGTTCGATCATCCGCAATCGCGCGCAAGTGACTATCAAAGTCCGAAGACTCGATTTTAGAAAGCGCTGTCAAAACACCTGACACAATTTCCGGCTGAGGACTCCTGATTGCGGCTAGGATTGCTTCCTTCCAACTAACATGAAGCGGTACCAGGGTTGGGCTTTGTGAGATCAACGAAAATGCGAGCTAGTTTGTCGTGACATCGCTGGAGGCGATCAGTCGGCCAACAAATTTCCGCATGCTCTCCGACTGAAGAAAAAGAGGCGCAAGCTCCTTGATGGCCGCTAGCCGGTTTTCCGTAAGCTTGCCGATTCGGCGCCACTTTTGAAATGTTTGAGCAATACTGCCGGCCCACTCAGGGTGATCCTTGCTTATGGACACAGCCGTTGCAGACAGGCTTCCATGTTTCGACCCAAGGCGCTTCATCACCGTTTCCGCTTTGAGCTGCGAACCCGACATTCCATTCAATGCCCACAACACCCGTCTTTGCGCCAAGGAAGAGGAGCCTACAAGGCCGGCGGCTGTTTCTTCAAAGCCGGCGATTTCAACCAAGGCATAAATCGCAACATGCTCCATCGTCCTGCTCAGTTGCCGGGACAAATAATTCAGCAGTGCGTCAACCGCTTTCTGATCACCTAACCGTCCAAGGGCTCTCGCCGCTGCCATCTGAACAGGCAAAGTCCGGTCTTCGAGAAGAAGTTGAATGAGCGACTGCAAGCTCGTTCAGTTTTTCCATCACTGCGCCCACAACGTCATTGATCGCGCTCAGCTCTTCGGCGTACCTGCGAATAGCGACCGGATTCCCAAAGTATTGGCGATTTGGGTACAGCCAAGGGTGGATTGCCCCGCCGGGAAACGAATCCAAAGACTTATCGGCATAGTATTCCGCATGCTGATTGCCTGATGACTCCAATTGATAGCCCCTGAG
>JAPUIL010000114.1 GCA_027297085.1 Verrucomicrobiota bacterium
ACCTGCTCCACAAACGAGCCATATCCCTAAAACCTTCCAAATACAGTTTCCGGCAATATGACCTGGGCCTGGATGAATGGCTGGCTCAAGGTAATGAAAAACGTATTACCGATCATTGGGAAAAACTCTTAAGGAATATTAAACCGATCGCATACCCTTTCCTGAAAAATAGAACCCCTAAAAATGTTCACTGGAACATTTTTGATCACTATCGATTTCATCCCGAGTGGAATGACAGAATCAAGCGATTTTCCGATGCACACTCAACTTCGACTTTTGTTATTTTCTCAACGATTATTAAACTGTTGGTCGGTAGGTATACCAACAACTTAGATAGTTATTACGCAACAAGCACCGATGCCCGAACGGGCTCTTGTCAGGCTCAAATAGTGGGGGACTTTGCCAACTTATTGTTGGTTCGAAATCGCTTAAAAAAAAGCAGGACCTTTTTCGAACAACTCGAGGTGGATAAACAGGCGCTTTATTCGTCATTGGATAATAAGGTTTTCGCCATCAACCGATTAAAATCGCAGTTGGATAATCCTACTCATCCAACAGACCAGCCGTTTAGACAATTGCAAATCGTTAAAGGACCGGATACCGGTGATTCACTCAATCTGGACGGCATAATCAATACCTCTTTACCCAGAAAAAAAGTGAACTTCCAATCCCGCATTGGGTTTGTGTTTCGTAAGACTGAGGACCGAATGGAGTTAACCCTCAGTTACGCTCCGGATATGTTTGTCGCTCACGGGATGGAGCGGTTTATACACAACTTCCAATGGTTCGTGCGCCTGGTATTGGAGACCCCAAACATCAAATTTAACCAACTCCCGGATTTGAGCAATCCTTCAGCATACCGCAAGCCAATCTCGAATTCCGAATTTAAAGAGTCGTTTCTTAGACCACTTTAAAGTAAAACGAATTTTGTAATGCAGAACAAAACAACAATTTTCCTCGATAAGTTTACTCGATCTGACTCAATTGAGCTAAGCGAATCTTTCACAGAGGACGATGCTCTTATAAAGGCATCGATTTGTTTCCTAATCTTCAGGTACACGGCTAAGAAAACTGTAGAGCTACCCATTTGTAAGCAGGATGAAACTCTTCTTCGGCGTTGGGAGATAAATGACAAAACGGGCGCAGAGGATTTAAAAGGAAATTTCAGAGAAACACTATCGAATTCAGACAATCTTCCCTCGACAGAAGAACTATCAGTTTGGAATCCTTTGTATTTGGAAACCAAAAACGAGGAGAAAATTGGAAATGCTCTCTCTCAGATCCAACTAAATGGTTTCGAGCCGGACATCCTATTTGTTGTAAGCGGGGATTCAATTGTCAGTACTACCATTTACTCATCACATCGGAATCACAGTTCTGACTACCTTTGCCAAATCCATCAGCATTGGATTCATAGCATTCACCTCCTGCAAAACAATAACAAGGGCCCGATATGCCAATTGCCAGTTCTCACTGATACCGAATACGACCTTATGATTCATCAGTGGAACGACAACGATCGTCCACGCGATGTGGGAAAGTTTGATTTTGAAAAATTCGATATTCAGGTGACTAAACACCCCGACAAAATTGCCATTACATCCGGCTCGGAGTCACTAAGCTATCTGGAACTGCAAAACAAGACCAATCAACTGGCACATTACTTACAAGGTCTAGGTATCGGGCCCGAAGTAGTGGTCGGAATTTATCTAAACAGATCCATAGAGTTCGTAGTATCACTAGTCGCTCTTAAAAAGTCGGGTGGCGCCTTTCTGCCCCTGGATCCGGAACACCCCAAAGACCGGAAAGAGTACTTAATCGAGAACTCAAAGGTTCCGTTTATAATTACTTCGACCAAATGGAAGCAAAGCTTACCCGATGGCAATTTCCGTTCAATCGTGCTGGAAGAGATTGAAAACGAATTGTGCAGCTTACCCACCCATACGCCCGGCCATGGATTGAAAGCAGGAAACATGTCCTATTTATTTTATACTTCCGGCTCAACAGGCAAGCCAAAAGGGGTCATGATGACCTTAGATTATCTGCAAAAAAGGGAGCCTGATAATTCGGACGAATTCAGGAGAAAAATCGAAAAAGTACTGCTAAAATCATCAACAGGATTTACACTTATTCTTCTAGAAACCTTTGCCCCTCTTCAGACTGGTGGAGAGATTGTCGTGGTTCCTACAGACAAAGATAAGGATGCCGATTGGCTTCTGCGGACCATTCAAAACAAACAAGTTGAAAGCTTAAATTTGGTTCCTTCCATGTTATCTTTTCTACTCCTTCAGGAAGGAATCGAACGCTGTACATCCTTGAAGAAAGTGTACACTGTGGGCGAGCGGTTACCTGTGTCAGTGCAAAAGGAGTTCTTCAAAAAGTTACCCAACGCAAAGCTGTTCATGTTTTATGGATGCACCGAAGCACCTGCGGCCACTTTTCGTGAAATTCTGCCAGATGAAGACTATGGCAACCGGATTATTCTGGGGAAACCAATGGTCAACAAAAAGATGTATCTCCTGGACGAATTTCGAGTACCGGTTCCAGTGGGTGTGCCCGGCGAGATTTATATCGGAGGTCCTATTTCGCGAGGCTACATTCACAACGATGCTTTAACTCAAGAACGTTTCCTGCCCAATCCATTTACGGGAAGCGCGGGCGGCCGGATGTATCAAACTGGAGATATAGGGCGCTTCCTGGAAGACGGGTCTATCGAATATTTAGGCCGTACTGATTTCCAAGTACAGATTCGAGGAATTCGAATCGAGCTGGGAGAAATCGAATCCTGTTTATCTTCACACTCAAAGATTAACGAGGCCGTAGTATTAGCCAAAATATCTCCTCAAAAAAACACGCTCCTGGTCGCCTACTACATCGCCAACACGGATAAAAAAAACCCAAGTGACACAGAACTAAGGAAGCACATTCGGGGCAACATGCCCGACTACATGGTTCCGGCAATATTTATCCAATTGGATTCGTTTCCTGTTAATGCAAACGGGAAAATAGACCGCCTAAACTTTCCTGATCCTGATAGCATCAGAAGGATACGGAATGGAAGATTTGTATTCGAAGGTTACTCAGCTACCGAATATAATTTGAACACGATATTCTGGAGGGTACTCGGATCACATCATATCTTGAAATCGGATAGTTTTTTCGACATCGGTGGTGACTCTCTGCTCGCTGTCGAGGCAATCAACCATATCAACAAAGAATTTGATATCAAACTTCGAGTTCCAGACTTTTACGAACATCCGACTATCATCGATCTCGGTAAGTTGATTAATTCCAGTGGCTTTAAGTCTAAATTCGATTTGTTAGTTAAGATCCGGTCAGGAGTGGGAAGCCGGAAGTTGTTCATGCTTTCCATAAGTACTACCGCTAATTCTCACATCAGCAAAGAATTTGATATCTATACCATGCGAGGTGTTTGGTACAACGAATTGTTCGACTTTTCTGATACACTTTCCTCCTTGGCTGATAGGTACCTTGAAGAGATTCTGGTAGCACAACCAACGGGTCCATTCTACTTGGGCGGATTTTCTTTGGGAGGAACCATTGCCCACCAAATAGCCTGTAAACTTCAGGCCAAAGGACACGAAGTAGCAAAACTCTACCTTCTGGACCCTTCGCCAATCAATCTTGGGGAAAAGCGAGCATCTCGAAACAATTTCTCGGCAATAGGGTATCATATTAAAAACCATGGTCTTCGAGATGGCCTGGGTGTTATCCTATCCTACTGCTTGAATTTTCTGAGCCTGCCAATCTTGGTACGTCACAGAGTGCATCTTGCCATGGCTTATATAAGGTCAATGATATCCGTCTCGCACGCTGAGCAATATCAAGGCGATTTGCGTTTGTACCACAAAATTGACTACGGAACTAATAACATTGAACAATGGAAAAAATTAACCTCCGGAAAAGTAGAAACCATTGAACTTCCAACGGAAAAGCACATGGCAATTTATCTCGACCCCATTCAAAAAATATGGTGCGAGGAGATTCGACCATAATCAAATTTTGTAATCTTTTCTAACTCGATAATCCACTCCGGATATAACTTGTTCAGCCGTCTTTCCTTCGCCAATTTTAGTAGTTATTGAAGAATCAAAACCCTCAATTCAAATGATTCAGGCATGCAACCTCCATTTGGCTTCGTAGAACACAGATCGGTCGAGGAGTTCGAGGCCGACTATAAGCAAGACATACAAGAGCAGTCTGAAAGAATGATTCACGACCACCTCTGGTGGCGTGATCCTGTTATGATCTACGACAGGATAGAATATCCTGGCTATTTAACCGGAGACAGCACGCTTATCAGGGGAACTCTCGTGGTGAAATTTGGTTTGGAAAGACCCATCGAATCGCGAGACGATGTTCTATTATCCTTGATCGATTACTCAAAAATCCTGGAAATATTACCCAAGTGTTTCAAAAAATCGAGATGTGATGAAGAGCAAGGCGCAGTCTGCAAGCAAGCGCGGGAGCGTAGAAAACTACGTGACCAAGCGTGTTGCGGGCTGGAACACAGCTCTTCGTGCATGTCGGTTTTAGCCTTCGTACCGAGCCCTGGCGTCAGCGAAGCGAAAATAACAAGTGCATTTTTGAAACGTAACTTTTTGTGAGGTTTCCAAAATCTATACTAATTCCCATAACACACTGTCTTTTAACTATTTACTGCCTGCACTTCCGAAGGCGTTTGAAACGTTTGGGATTAGCTTCTTTAAGTAAGGAAAATGAGTTCACTTGGGAACTATTCAGATCAAACCCATCCGGAATTGAGCTTCCCATAGGAATCATTGAGGAAGGGGAAGTCAGGGACTCAACTATCAAGCACATGACTGAAATCATGTCTGAATTCGAAATCACGAACGAAGATCTCACTGATAAAGAACTACACCATACGATTTACTCAAAATAATTTGATGATAAGGATGAACCGATTTTCGATGATATTGAAACAGAGAGCTATTAAGAACTTGATCTTTTATCAGCCCTAATTTTTAAAATTCTAAAAATGAACACGCCCATCAATCTAAAAGAAAAATCTGCCAAACTCGATGAGTATTGGTCACCAAGAGTCCTCGGAGAATTAGACGACTCCTACTATGCCAAAATCGCCAAACTGAAAGGCAGCCTAGCCTGGCATAGTCATGATGAGGAAGACGAACTATTCATTGTGATCGATGGTCAACTAAAGATAGAAATGAAAGACCAAACCGTCGAGCTATCCGCGGGCGATATGTATATCGTTCCCAAAGGCGTCATGCACAATCCCATTGCGGAGGAGGAGTGCAGCGTTTTCATTTTTGAAAAGAAGGAAACCAAACACACTGGAAATACTGAGACCGGTAAAACTCGAAGTATCGAAGAACAATTGAGATCTATTTAACATGTCTATAAAGTTCGCATTTCTGGTCTTTTGCATTCAATCCGGATATGGCTGCCACCTTTCGCGGAGAACAAAGAATAGCCCTGCAAACCCTTCCCCAGGATCATCGCATATTCAACGACGAAGGATTGATTATCGATCGCTGGGGAACTCCATTATTTTTTCATCTCACACTCAATTCCATTGGGCAAACGAATGTTCATGGTCAAAGATTCAGCCGGCACCTTTTCGCCAAAATCCCGCTAACCGGCGAAAGTGATGTAGCTGCTCTGGAAGATAAATTTAGATCATTCGCAGCAAAAGTTGAGGTTGTAGGCCGGACCGAAGTATTTCCAAACCAAATTGGTACTTGGTATTCCCCGATGCTTGCGTCGGGGTTGGTGATTTTAGCGCTAGGAAAAAGACCTGATCGGCAGCAAGCTACCTCCTACATTTAGATATGCGATACGAAGTGTAGGAGGTAGCTTGCTTCCGAATAGAATACCAAAGATTTCCGCCCAGTCTTAGCGAAGAAAAGAGAATGATTGGATGTAAGTGAATTATTGACGCATTGTTTCAATTCAGATACCCCGATGCTTGCGTCGGGGAGTTTCATTTTCCATAGTAAGGCCTGAGAAATATCGCTATGAGGTTCTCGAGGTAATTGCGGCCGATCTAAAAAAAGTGAAAGACATTTTTGGAAAAGACTATAAGGTCCTCATCAACGGACTGGACCAAAGAATGCAATGGAAACGTACAAGTATTTCAGAAATCGAAATATATATCGCTTATTCTTTCCAAGTCTCACCTTTTGGCGAAATTTCATGGTAATCAACAAATGAACTTCGCATTCCTAGCCTTTAACGACTTAGAAGAACTAGACCTCATCGGTCCTTGGGAACTGCTGGCCGGTGGCCTTAAAACAAAAGGGAAAATCGAGGAGGCTTTCATCGTCGCAGAATCGACAGAGACCATCAACTGCTCAAAGGGACTAAAATTGGTTCCTCACTACACATTCGAGTCGTGCCCAGATTTTGACTACATCCTCGTGCCTGGTGGCTGGGGAACGAGAAGGGAAGTAAACAATCCTTCTCTAATTCATTTCCTCTCGGAACGAGTGAAGACTTGCAAAGTTGTATTGTCGGTTTGCACGGGAGCTTTTCTCTTAGCCAAGATCGGACTACTCAAAGGGAAACGTGCAACGACGCATTGGGGATCCCTAGATCGACTTCGAGCCATGGAAGATATCGAGGTGGTCGAGGAACGCTTTGTTCGAGATGGCAGCGTCTGGTCCTCCGCCGGTATTTCCGCGGGTATTGACCTATCCTTGGAATTTTTCAAAGAGCAATTTGGTGAGGACATCGCAGAAAAGATTCAGTTCGAAACAGAATATTATCCGTTGGGCGCAATTTACGGAAATCCGGAGGAGAATCAGGAAGCTCCAAGGTATTTGAGATTCGACAAAAAAGAGACTTAAAACTTGTCCAATAATTACGTCTTCCCTACTATTTTCAATTTCTACTCGTTTCAGAAAAATCCACCAAAAACTCACATGCTCACACAACTACTCATCCTAACCGCCCTACTCGCTATGACCTTCGGCTGCACTCCAAAATCCGATTTCGATTCCGCATCATCAGATGCTACTCTGCTCCGTCATGTGGTGTTGTTTAAATTCAAAGACGAAGCTTCGGAGGCACAGGTAAATGCTATCGTTGAGGCATTCGGAAATCTTCCATCCAAGATTCCTTCAGTCGTGGAATACCAGTGGGGAACCGATGTGAGCATTGAAGGCAAGGCCAACGGATTTACTCATTGCTTCCTGGTTACTTTTGCCAACGAAGCAGGTCGTGATGTCTACTTACCTCATACGGCTCATAAGGAATTTGTGGAATTGCTCCTGCCTTCCCTGGATAAAGGAACCGTTGTGGATTTTTTCGCAACCGATTCTCAAGGTGTTTCTAATACAGAAGGCAAGCTTCGGCACGTGGTATTGTTTGATTTCAAAGAAGGCACCACGGAGGAATCGTTGAAGGCCATTGAGACCAAGTTCACCTCTCTGCCCGGCGATATTCCAGAAATTGCCGCTTATGAATGGGGAACAGACAACAG
>JAPUIL010000115.1 GCA_027297085.1 Verrucomicrobiota bacterium
AGCGTCCGCCTGATTCACCCCTGCGTCGTGATCTGGTGCAGGCCTGTGTACCGATCACCTTGTTTTATCACGACTAACCTTGCTGGACCACTGGTGGAATATGAATACAAGTGATTGCAGTTCGAAAGAATCGCTCATTCAGGCTCTGCTACTATGAAGAACTATTTTTAAATTCTATGAAGAAATTATTCCGTCGGTTGTCCGGGTTATGTTGTCTGTTGTTTTTGTGTTCCGCTTATTCGGCTGAGCCGAAAAACGTACTCTTTATTTCTATTGATGATCTTCGGGTGGACCTCGGTTGTTATGGCGCCGAGCATATCATCAGCCCCAATTTCGATAAGTTAGCGGAAAGCGGTATGCTGTTCGAAAACGCCTTTTGTCAGCAAGCGGTGTGTACACCGTCGCGGGCGGTCGTTTTTACGGGCAAGCGGCCAGATTCAGTCGGAGTGATTCATTTGCGGGATCATTTTCGCACGAAGCATCCAGATATCCTTACTTTGCCGCAATTGCTGCAAAAGCATGGTTATCGAACCCAAAGCCTGGGTAAGGTTCTGGGAACCGGGGATTCTGTATCCTGGACGGAACCAGGCATGAATAACCCGAATCCACGGAATCTTTGCACCTCGGCCCGGAAGTATGCTGATCCGGATATGGTGAATGAAGTTCAGGCCGAGTATGATGCGGCTTTAGAAGCCGGCCTCACTGGAATCAAGTTTGAAAGGGCGGCACGTGGTCCGGTTATGGAAATCGCCGATGTGGAGGATGAAGGCTATTATGATGGCCGTTTGGCAATTGCCGCAATTGCAGCACTGAGGCGGCTAAAAGACCTGGGCGATCCGTTTTTCCTCGGAGTGGGATTTACCAAACCGCACTTGCCTTTTAACGCACCGAAAAAGTATTGGGACTTATACGATGGAATTGATCTGCCTCACTTGACCAACGACTTTCATCCCAGCAAGGCACCCTGGTTTGTCTTGGGAAGAAGTGCGGAGTTTCATGGGTATGACGGTTCCCCTTCCGGTACTGTTCCGATGGAAATTGCGATGAACTATCGACGGGCATACTATGCCTGTATCAGTTATGTGGACGCGTTGCTTGGAAAATTGTTGGATGAACTGGATACGCTTGGGTTGAGTGAAAGCACGTCGGTTATACTCTGGAGCGACCATGGATTCAAACTCGGCGAGCACGATTCCTGGGGAAAATCGTCTAACGTAGAGCTGGATATCCGGGTGCCGCTTATGATTCGTGTCCCGGGAGAAAAAGGTGGAGTAGGGCGATCCTCAGCACTCGTTGAACTGGTAGACCTCTACGCGACCGTTACCGATATCCTGGAAATCGATCCTCCTCACCAAATGGAGGGCATCAGTCTACTGCCACTCTTAAAGAATCCAAACCAACCCTGGAAAACAGCGGCATTCAGTCAGTATCCTCGCAGTGTGGGGGAGGACGAACTGGAGCGTGTTGCCTGGGACTTAATGGGGTACACGATACGGACCGAACGGTACCGATTGACCCGTTGGGATTCGGTTATTGTTCCGGGACGCGTTGAAGGCATCGAGCTCTATGACCATTTAACAGACTCTGAAGAGAACTATAATGTCGCGCGTGAAGCTAAATATGCAGACGTTGTTGAAGAGCTTTCAAATCGACTGGATCAGGGATGGCAAGGTGCGTTGCCGCGGTAAGCTGTTCAGGTGTCCTCCGCTTCGTCACGATTTCGCAGGGCCGGTAGGTTCAGATATCTATTTGTGTTCAGGTGTCAGTGTTCAGGTGTCAGTGTTCAGGGGACGTTAGTGAGTGGCGACTGTCAAATATGGCACTCACTTAACCTGTTATAAGAGAATTTGCGATTTTCTTTTGTTCGTGACACAAACACTGACCTGACACCTGCATGCCCTGCGAAGCCTTATTGGCGAAGTTGGGACACCTATTAACAATCTCCCTTGCATACAATTTAGACAAGGGTGTCTGGCTGGAGTTAATCACCTAACTCGCCAAAAGTGTCTAATCCCTTCAAAAAGCTACATCGGGACTGAAGCCGAGTCGCGCTATTGATAGTATGTCCGTGAATTTTGATTACAAAACCCAGGTCCTGGTCGTTGGAGCAGGATCGGCTGGTGTAACCGCCGCTTTGGCGGCTGCTCGCAATGGGGCAACAACACTGCTGATTGAAAGGTCCGGTTTTCTGGGTGGGATTTCGGCAACCTTGCCTTGGCTGGGATTTCACGACCGCGAGTACCGGCAGGTCGTAAAAGGGTTGGCTCAGGAGTTCGTGCGGGATTTGGTCGCTGATGGTGATGCTGTTGATCCCTGCCTGGATCCCAAATGTGGTTCTACCTTCAGCTTCAATTTCCACGCCTGGAAAATCATGGCTATGCGGAAAATGGAAGAAGCAGGAGTAAAGGTACTGCTGCACGCCGTCTACGTGGATACACTCCGGGAAAACGACCGGATTACCGGAGTTGTCATTGAAACCAAGACCGGACGCCAGAATATCGGGGCCGATGTGGTAATCGATTGTTCCGGTGATGGCGATGTGGCTGCCCGAGGTGGCTTAACCTGGGAAAAGGGACGCACCAAGGATGGCCTGGTACAGTCGCCGACCCTTGTATTTCGCATAGGCGGAGTGAATCGCCAGGAGTTGGTGAATGCCTGTAAGGATCCGGCCTATAATTACCGCGAATGGCTGGATCCCTATCCCGACGTTCGGGAACGATTCGTGGCCAATCTGGACGATCTGCCGTCTTTTATTTTTGGGGGATTCGCTGATTTAATGCAGCAGGCCCGCGATGCGGGAGAGCTTGATGTTCCTCAGTCGCGTGTAGTCGGAGTTAAACTACACGAGGAGGATGAGTTTATGGCTGTTATGACACGGGTGTTGGGATTGGACCCGACCAACGTGGACAACATGTCGAACGCATTTTCCAGTTTGTATAAACAGGTCACTCCCATCATGAACTTTTTCAGAAAGTGGGTTCCCGGATTTTCCCAATGCGTACTTCGGGAAATCGCTCCGATCATGGGCGTGCGAGAGAGCCGCCGAATTATAGGAGACTACATTCTAACCGGTGAGGATGTTATAGCGGGTACAGAATTTGAAGACGCTGTTTCCATGGGTGGATACCATATTGATATTCATCGTCCTTCCGGCAGTTGGGTAGAGTCCTACAATGTTCAGGCTTACACGATACCATTGAGATCCCTCATTTCTAAAGATGCCGAGAATTTATTGATGGCTGGGAAATGCATTTCGGCTACCCATGAAGCGATAGGATCGACCCGTGTCATTCCTATTTGCATGGGGCAAGCCCAGGCGGTGGGAACCGTTTCAGCGATGGCTGTGAATAAAAACAAAAGCGTAAGGGATATTTCGGTGCATGATCTTCAGAATACATTGATAGACCAAGGTGCGGAGATTGGTCAGTCGTTAGGTGAACCGAATTTGGAAGCAATTGAAAAATATGGCCAGTTACCGCTAGAGGATGCGGAGAAAACTTCAGGTGAAGGCGATCCGGTCACTTCGGGGGCCTGGTTGAGTAGTAAGCGTGAAGAGCGAGAAGTGGGGAGTGGGGATTAAGAATAAATAATAATCCGTCCCGATCGAAGTCGTCACCTTAAATCATTAGGTTTGAGCCCTGTCTTTTTAGAAATGCGCGATAACATTCTTGGACCAATCTCTACCCAACAGTTTCAAAAAATCGAGATGTGATGAAGAGCAAGGCGCGGGCCGCAAACAAGCGCGGGAGCGTAGAAAACTACGTGACCAAGCGGG
>JAPUIL010000116.1 GCA_027297085.1 Verrucomicrobiota bacterium
CGGCCAATGGTTGCATGCCAGGGATATCCAATCGGTAAATATCAGTTCCTACGATGTCTGGCTGCGGGAGTACGCTGACCCAGACTTGATAGCGGCCAGAGAAGAATATCAGATTTTGCGAGAGATTCCCGAGTTTAAACGCACACCTGAAGAGCAGGAAGCCTACACGCGGACCCGGGCCATTATGGTAAAAAGCTACAGCGAGGACCGCCCAGAGTTGAAAAATGACATAAAACGATCAATGAAGGAGGAGACGGAGCTGTACTTTGAGCATATCATCCGGGAAGACCGCAGCCTGGTGGAACTGATAGACAGTGATTACACCTTCCTAAACGAAAAACTGGCCAAGCATTATGGCATTGACGGTGTGGAAGGTTCCAAAATGCGTAAGGTCACTCTCGATCCTGATAGTCCCCGTGGTGGTGTTTTGACTCAAGGTACCGTGCTTGCTTTCACTTCTAACCCCACTCGCACATCACCGGTGAAACGAGGCTTATTTATTCTGGAAAATATCCTGGGCACCCCACCGGCACCGCCTCCACCCAATATTCCCGCCCTGGAAGACGCGGCCAGTCCGGAAGAAATAAAAACGATGACTCTCCGGGAAACTCTCGCAATTCACAGAGAAGAACCATTGTGCAGCTCTTGCCACAACCGCATGGATCCGCTCGGTTTGGCTCTGGAAAACTTCAATGCCATGGGAATTTGGCGAGATGCAGAGCTCAACAAGCCAATCGAAACCGAGGGGATGTTAATAACCGGCGAAAAATTTTCATCCATCCAGGAAATGAAACAGATTCTTGCCACGGAGCATAAAAAGGACTTTTATTACTGCATAAGTGAAAAGCTGTTAACCTATGCACTTGGACGCGGCTTGGAATATTATGATACCGAAACTCTTGATTATCTGGTAGACCAACTAGAAAAAAATGAAGGGCGTCCGTCCGTTCTATTTATGGCGATTGTAAAATCCGTACCTTTCCAAAAACGCAGACACCATAATTATCATCCCCAATAAATTATGACTCGCACATCTTTCCTAAAACCTGAATTAAGCCGCCGCCATTTTCTAAAAGGAATTGGAGCCTGTGTAGCATTGCCAGCGTTCCAATCTATGCTTCCCGGCAATTTGATGGCTGCCGAGTCCCTTCGCAACGCAGCAACTACTAGCACAGGCGCCCCACTCCGCACAGCCTTTGTTTACTTTCCCAATGGCGCCATTCCTGCAAACTGGTGGCCCGAAGGCGGAATAAAAGATTTTGCGTTCAAAGAAACCTTAAAGCCGCTTGAGGCCCTGCGAAACTCCGTCCAGGTTATGGGTGGACTTGATCATCAAAATGCCACGGCCGGACCTGACGGTGCTGGCGACCACGCGCGTGGTAACAGTGTATTCCTTACCGGGGTACGCCTAAACAAAAGCGCCACCGATATTCGTGCTGGGATATCCATCGACCAGGCCATTGCTAAAGAAGTTGGTCACCTAACGCGCTTCCCTTCCCTCGAGCTGAGTTGCGATAGGGATCGTCGTTCCGGAACTTGCGATTCGGGTTACTCCTGCGCCTATCAATACAACGTCTCATGGAAATCTCCCACCAACCCAATGACTCCGGAGTCAGATCCGCGAAAGGTTTTCGAACGGCTTTTTGGTGAAGGTGTTCACGGTGAGCGCACAGCTAACGCGCAACGTCGCATGATGGACCGGCGGTCGATTCTAGATCTCGTCATGGAAGATGCTCGTCGCATGCAGAATCGGCTCGATCTTCACGATAAAGATAAATTGGACCAATACCTGACTGGTATCCGGGAAGTGGAGGCCCGCATTCAGGGAATGGAACGCTTGGGTCCCAATGTGGATCCAAATGTCCCTACTCCTGAAGGCATTCCATTCAGCCATGGAGAGCATATTGAGATTATGTATGAAATGATGCTCCTGGCCTTCCAAACAGACTCCACCCGCATCGCCACCATGATTATGGCTCACGATGGGGACAACCAATCCCACGAGGAAATTGGGATTACCGAAGGTCACCACGAGCTTACTCACCACAAGAATAATCCGGATCGAATCGAAAAAGTTGCCCGGATCGATCAATGGTATGTTCAGCAATTTGCCTCTTTTCTAAGCCGGCTAAATGAAGTTGAAGATGTGGATGGTAGCTCACTGTTGCACAATTCCATGATCGTTTACGGCAGTGGTAATGCAGACGGTAACCGTCACACTCACCACAACTTACCTATTCTCTTGGCTGGCCATGGGGGTGGCGAACTCAACCCGGGACGATTTCGACAAAACGGGTCAATACCCACTTCGAATTTGTTTCTAAGTCTGGCAGACAAAATGGGCGTTCAAAACCTACCTCACTTTGGTGACTCTACGGGCCGCTTAGCTAACATCTAGAACAAGAAGTTTTGTCTTTTAATGGCGGTCACACCCGAACTAAGTCTCAAAGAAGGAGACAAGGCTCCCACCTTCACGGCTGAAACGAACGGAGGTAACACGGTGTCTCTGGAGGACTATATTGGAAAACACGTGATCCTCTATTTTTACCCCAAGGACGACACGCCCGGTTGCACCAAAGAATCCTGTGGATTTCGTGACGCGTGGCAGGAATTCTTGGATAAAGGAGCGGTCATATTGGGTGTCAGCGTCGACTCGGTAAAAAAGCACGACAAGTTTGTGGAAAAGTATTCCCTGCCGTTCACCCTCTTGGCGGATGTCAATAAGCGTATTGTTCAAGCGTACGGCGTTTGGGGATTAAAAAAGTTTATGGGCCGGGAATACATGGGAATCCATCGTGTAACTTTCCTCATCGGACCTGATGGGAATATACAAAAGATTTGGACCAAAGTGAAACCGGCAAAACATGCGGCTGAAGTATTGGAAGCCATTGTCTGACGATCCTGATTCAGTAAAAGTTTACCGTAGTCGTGACACTGTGCTGTATCCTGCTATTCTGAAATCTCCAACAGATAGTGAAAATTGTCCTCGCCGCAATTCCGGGTGAGAGAAGCTATAATCTGATCGACTCGCTGAGGAGTTTCGTAGGGGCCTTGGATAAAAAAAGGTTTTCCGTCCTGCCCGTATTCGAACGTCTGGTCGAAGTCGTCCACTGAAATGCCGCCAAACACTCGTTTTCCTTTTTGATAGTCCCGATGCGGAGCAAATCCGAATTGCTTCGCATAGGCAACCGCCCCTTCGACCAGATTCCGCGCGCTGGCAGGCTTTAAGGAAATCTTCT